>JBFWIO010000361.1:0-3659 GCA_050255955.1 Victivallaceae bacterium | reverse complement strand
ACACTCTGCCCTACGGCTGCTGCGTCGAAGTTCCGGTGCTGGCCTCCAACCGCGGCCTTGAGCCGATGCACGTCGGTCCGCTCCCCGCCCAGCTGGCGGTGCTCAACAACACTTCGGCCCGCTGCGAAGAACTGGCGGTCGAGGGCGCGCTCGCGGGCGATCCCAATATGATTTACCACGCGATCCTCTTTGATCCGCTGACCTCGGCGGTGCTGTCATTGGCGGAAATCCGCGACATGGTCAACGAAATGTTCGCCGCCAACAAAAAGTACCTCGGCCACTTCAAGAGCCTCAAAGTCAAAATCTGAGCAATTTCTTAACAAAAGCCCCGCGGGTCCGGAAGGGTTCCCGCGGGGCTTTTTTGTTTATTCCGGCGTCAGACGCCGAGCTCGATCATCGCATCGGCGACTTTGCGGAAGCCGGCGATATTGGCGCCGAGCACGTAGTTCTCCGGTTGCCCGAATTCGGCGGCGGCGCTGCGGGCGGCCTGGTGGATGTTGGTCATGATGTGGTGCAAACGCGCATCGACCTCTTCGCCCGACCAGGATAAGCGGATCGCATTCTGGCTCATCTCAAGACCGCTGACCGCGACTCCGCCGGCATTGGCGGCCTTGCCGGGGCCGAAGAGCACATGGTTCTGGAGCAAATACTCCGTCGCATCCAGTGTGGTCGGCATATTGGCGCCTTCGCTGACGCAGATGCAGCCGTTTTTGACCAGCGCGGTCGCATCGGCGAGGTCGAGTTCGTTCTGGGTGGCGCACGGCAGCGCGATATCGGCGGCGGCGAGCCGCCACGGGCGTTTGCCCTCAAAATACTGCGCCTGCGGGAACCGGGCGACGTATTCGGCGATCCGGCCGCGGCGGACGTTTTTGAGCTCCATGACCGTAGCGAGCTTTTCGAGATCGATGCCGCTTTCGTCAATGATGGAGCCGCTCGAATCGGAGAACGATATCACTTTGGCCCCGAGCTGGAGAGCTTTGTGGGCGGCGAACTGGGCGACGTTGCCGGAGCCGGAAATCATCACGCGTTTGCCTTCAAAGGAGGTTCCGCGGGTCTTGAGCATTTCGGTGGCGAAGTAAACGTTGCCGTAGCCGGTCGCCTCGGGGCGAATCCGGCTGCCGCCCCAGTTGATGCCTTTGCCGGTCATCACGCTGTCATAGGAGTTGACGATCTTCTTGTACTGGCCAAAGAGATACCCGATCTCGCGGCCGCCGACGCCGATATCGCCGGCCGGAACGTCGGTATCGGGGCCGATATGGCGGTACAATTCACGCATCATGCTCTGGCAGAAAGCCATCACTTCGCGGTCGCTGCGCCCTTTGGGGTCAAAGTCGCTGCCGCCTTTGCCGCCGCCCATCGGCAGCGTGGTGAGGCTGTTCTTGAACGTCTGCTCAAAGCCGAGGAACTTGAGCACGCTCAAGTTGACCGACGGATGAAAGCGCAATCCGCCCTTGTACGGCCCGATGGCGCTGTTGAACTGAATCCGGTAGCCGGTATTGACTTCGATCTCACCCCGGTCGTTGACCCACGGCACCTGAAAAATGATCACCCGTTCCGGCATGACCAGCCGTTCAAGGATACGGTGTTTGCGGTACTTCGGCTCGCGGTCGAGCAACGGCACCAGCGAGGCAAGAACTTCGGTTACACTCTGGAGGAATTCCGGTTCATTGCCGTTTTTGCGGTGGAGCGTCTCGAGTACCTCTTTAACATAGGGGTTCATCTGATCTTCTTTCTTTTTTGAGGTTGAACGTTGGGTGGGCTCCCATTTAGCAAAAATCGTGCCAACCATCATTATCAGTAAAAAAAATCGCCAAAAAAAGGTTTTTCACGGCAAAAAAGTAACATAATTGTAACCCATCCAAATGTAGTTACTTTTTTGTCACATAAATAATAAAAATTCTCACCATAAGCGAAAAACAAGCTAATTTATGACTTTTTTGTAATTTATTATCCTGAAACAAGCGGATTTTTTCGACAAAGATAAGTCATTTGCGACAATTTACCGGGAAAAAAGAGGAAAAACGGGGAAAAGGCGGCAAAGTCGGCCGTTGTCGATGGCAGAGTAATTACGGGTTTGATGGGTTCGTTTGCTGCCGCAGGACGGCGTCGCGCAAGGGGATGGGAGTTTCCCGGAAGGGCACGCCGCGTTCGAGCAGTTGACGCAGGACGGTGGGGGCTCCGCCTCCGGCAAGGTCATAGTCACAGACGGCGACGGCTATTTTGCCGTCCGGACCGGGGTCGGGAATGGTCCAGCCGGTGAGCCGGCCGCGTTTATCGGTGGTCACGGATACGCCGTCAAAGAGGAAAGAGCGTTTGCCTTTTTGGAGAATTTCGGCGGAGGCCTGCATCATGGTTTCAAATTGTCCGGGGGTAAGTTCGATGCGGCAGATGCGGTTTTCGTAAGGAAACATATCGTAAAGGGTTCCAAAGCTGATTTCACGGGGCCACGTGCGCTCGCCGGTATACATGACCAGAAGCGCGACCCGGGCGTCGGCGGCGCGGCGCATGGCCCGGCCGATCAGGCGCCCGAGGGCGTTGTCAAAGACCGGAGTGGTCGGGTTTGCGAGCGGTTCGGCGGCGGTGAAAGCGATTTCAGCCTTGTCGCGGGCGGCTTCGGCAAGAAGCGTTTCGAGCTCGGCGGGGAGTTCGACGCGGGAGGTTTCCGCCGGCTTCTTGAGTTCGGAGGTAAGTTTGTTGAGCTTTCCGGTGACAGGATCAAAGTCGAATTTGATCACGCCGAGGGCTTCGGCATGTTTGCCGGTCTGGACGAAATGAGTTCGCGCGACCCGGCCGCCGGGAACTTCCTGATGGCTGTGTCCGCCGATCACCAGGTCGATTTCCGGAAAGAGGGCGATCAGTTCGGCAAGCTTGGGCGTACCGGAGAATTCACCGTCGTGACGGACGAGAATGATCCCGTCGGGCTTGGCGCGACGGACTTCGGCCATCGCCGCGGCAAGGGCTTCGGCATGGGGGGTGGAGACCAGCCCAAGCGAAGGCAACACGCGATATTTGAGGTTGGATTCGCCAAGTCCGATCAGCGCGATGCGGTATTTTCCGACTTCGCGGATCTGGTATTTGAGCGGGGAAAAATCACGCGCAGTCCAATCGGCGCCGAGTATGGTTCCGGGGTAATCGCGAAAGCGCCACGGCTGGATTTCGAAGTCATGGTTGCCGGGAACCCAGATGTCGAAATGGTAAAGCTTCTGAAATTCCCGGGGAATCACGCCGCCGCCCCAGATCGCCTCAAAGGAGCCCTGGAGGGTGTCGCCGGCATCGACGGTGATCACTTTGCCGTCCGCCGCGGCAAGTTCGGCACGATAGAGCGGCAGCAACCGGCGCAGATTTTCGACTTTGGCGTGGGTATCGGAGACGGCAAGAACGGTAATTTCTTCCGCCGCAACGAACAGAGTAAACAACAGCAAAAGAGACAGCAGGCTTTTTTTCATCATCAATGCACCTTTCCGCAAAATCGTCCGAACAATTTACGCCGCAAGTCGCATTTTTGCAAAAAATATTGCAAAAAAAACGCTTTTTTGACGGAACCGGACTTGACGAAAAGCGCTTTTCGGGGCATATTAGTGAAATGATTGCAGAAATAGCATATAACGATTAACATAGCGAGGTAGCCCATGTCCCAGCATCCGAGTCTCCGCATCGGC
>JBFWIO010000360.1:0-3666 GCA_050255955.1 Victivallaceae bacterium | reverse complement strand
TTGTCCGATTTTCCAATTGCTTTTTCAGCAATCCGGTGGTATCTTAATAGCTGGAACCGTGAACCGGAGAAAAAGTCGCAAGATCCGTCCCGGACGTGATTTTTGCGGTTTTTTCCCGCCGCTTGCAGTTTTGCGGAAGTTTCTGCGCGCGGATCAGCATTCAAACGAATAAAAAACACCGATCAGGTCAAAAAAAAGAAAGTTCCCGTCAAGGGAAAATCAAACCTAAGGACAACGATGATGGAGTACAAAGGCGTTTACACTGCAATCGTCACCCCGTTCAATCACGGCGCGGTCGATTACGAAAAACTTCGCGAGCTGGTCGACATGCAGATCGCCGCCAAGGTCGCCGGCATCGTTCCGGTCGGCACTACCGGCGAATCGCCGACCTTGAGTTTCGAGGAACACTCCAAAGTCATCAAAACCGTGATCGAGCAGGCCGCCGGCCGCTGTCAGGTGATTGCCGGCACCGGCGCCAATTCGACCGCCGAAGCGGTCGAGCTGACCCGCCGCGCCAGGGAAGCCGGAGCCGACGCCACGCTTCAGGTGGTGCCGTATTACAACAAGCCGACCCAGGAAGGCATTTTCCGTCACTTCAGCGCGGTCGCCGACCAGGGCGGACTGCCGGTGGTGCTCTACAGCATTCCCGGCCGCAGCGGGGTGGCGATCGCCGAACAGACGGTCGCCCGGCTGAGCAAAAATCCGATGATCGTGGCGATCAAGGAAGCCGGCGGCAGTGCCGAGCGCGTTTCGGCGATCCTCGACCTCTGCGAAATCGACATCCTCTCCGGCGACGATGCGCTGACCTTGCCGATGATGGCGGTCGGGGCCAAGGGGGTGGTCAGCGTCACCTCCAACCTCTTCCCGGCCCAGATGGTCGAGATGGTGGCGGCTTTTGCCGGGGGTGAAACCGGCCGCGCGCTGGAGCTTCACCGCAAGCTCTACGCCTTTTTCCGCGACCAGTTCATCGAGACCAATCCGATTCCGATCAAGGCGGCGATGGCGATGCGCGGCCTGATCCGCGAAGAGTACCGGCTGCCGCTCTGCGAACTCTCCGCCGCCAGCCGCGAAAAACTGGCCGCAACCCTCAGCCGTTATCAGTTCTGATCCGGTTGCTCATCAAAAAAAGGGCCGGCGTCATGACGACGCCGGCCTTTTTCTTTGCGGCAAACCGCTGTATTATGCGCAACCACACCCGCAAGAAGGCGGCTCATTGCCCTCGCCCGGCATTGCATAGGGATCTTCGCCATAATTGTTGGCCCCCGCGGTGCCGCGAAGCAGCATCATCACCAGAATGACGATCCCGCCGATCAACGGCAAAAACAGCCACAGCAGATTCCATGCACTGCGGTCAATGTCGTGAAACCGCCGCACCATAATCGCGAGCGAGGGAATCAGGACGGCCAGACTGTAGAGCGGGTAAAAGAGCGAGGTGCCCAGGACAAGGTCGAGCACATAAGCAACCAGGGCGAAGATCATATTGAACAGGAAAAACATCCAGTACGCCTTGCGCGAAGCGCGCCCGTCGAAGTCGAAATAGTGCTTGAATGCCTCAATGTACCAATTCATGCCGTCCTCCTTTTTTGGGTGACTGTTTCAGGACTCTGCAATCTATAGTAGTGAGCTTCCGGCAAAATACAAGCCGCGAATCGCCGCGATCAAACTTTTTTTCGTTTTTTTACTATTTTTCAGTCGCATTCCGCCGCCGCAAAGGAAATCTTCGCAACAGGCGCCGCTCCGGTTTGAATTCATACATTCCCGGTTGTATACTATTGCAAAGACCGGAAAACAACAAGCCGGGAGGCGAAATCATATGAATTTCTGGGAGTACCTTTCAGCCTTCTGGCTGGGGGTTTCGCTGCTCTGTCATCTGGGGGTGCTGGTTTATATTCTCTACACCAAGACCGAAGACCCCGCCGACACCCTTTTCTGGATGCTGGTGGTGGCGCTGCTGCCGGTGGCCGGGATCGTACTCTTCCTCTTTTTCGGCGTCAACCGCGTGGCGCACATCGACAATCTGGTGCAGAAAGTCGCATTCAGGCTGAAAGACGAGCGCGAGCACCTGCTCGGACTCGAAATCAGCGGCGCCGAGCGCAAACTCCGCGACTTCGCCGCCCCCCCGGAAACCGCGCAGAACTATCACAACCGGATGCTCGACCGGCTTTTCCCGCAGTCGCTGCTGCTCGATGGCAACCGGCTCGAAATACTACTTGACGGCACCGCCGCCTATCCCCGGATGCTGGCGGATATCGAGCAAGCCGAGTCGTCGATCCGCTTGCAGTCGTTCATCCTGATGGGGGACGAGGTCGGCGCGCGAATCCTCGAAGCGCTCGAACGCAAGGCGGCGGCAGGGGTCGATGTCAAAGTGCTCTATGACGACTTCGGCAGTTTCAAGGCCTATTTCTCGCGGATTTTCCGCCAGGCACTGCGCAAAAACCGCCCGAATTTCGCGATCCGCGCCTTTTCCCCGCTCAATTTGCTCGCTCCCTGGCGGTTCCAGATGCGCAACCACCGCAAGCTTCTGGTCATCGACGGCCGCATCGCCTACAGCGGGGGGATCAATATCTCGCGGGAAAACGAACAGCTCGACTCGGTGCCGGCCAACCGCCGGATCCACGATCTTCACTGCCGGATCACCGGCCCGGCGGTATCGCAGTTTCTATTGACTTTTTTCTACGACTGGGCCTACACCACGCGCCGCAAGCTTGGTGAAATCGCAGTGCCGGGCGACTTCCCGGAACCCGCGAAATGCGGCGACGACACCGTCCGGGTGCTCAAAAGCGGGCCCGGCCAGAACTATCAGGGCACCCGCAACCTCTTTTTTACCGCCGCCGCCACCGCACGCCAGTCGCTGACCATCATGACCCCTTATCTGGTGCCCGGTCCGTCCTACATCCAGACCCTCTGCATGACCGCCGCCCGCGGGGTGGAGGTAAAAATCATCGTGCCGCGCCACAACAATCACTTCTTCGTCGATTACGCCGCCCGCAGTCTGTATCACCGGCTGCTTCGGCACGGGGTCAAAATTTACGAGAAAAACGGCCGCTTCTCCCATATCAAAGCATTGCTGGTGGACAATGAATGGGGCTTCATGGGCTCGAGCAACTGCGACAACCGCAGTTTCCAGCTTAATTTCGAGCTCGACTTCTGTTACGAAAGCGGCCCCTATGTCGAGGCGATGCGCCAGCTGGTGCACGACGAACTGGCCAAATCCGACGAGTTGACGCTCTTTGAAGTCGAGCGCAAATCGATGATTCGCCGCCTCGCCGAGAACCTCTGCGCGCTGCTTTCATCGATTTTGTAAAGCCGAATGCGGTGCGGGGGTTGCAAAATTCAACTCTCGCATTATATTATACCGTTTTACCACAGAGCCGATTTCAAAAGTATTTGCGGATGATGAAAAAATGATCGCCGATGGACGATGCCGTCCGGCATTGAGCGGCTTTACCTTCGGCGGTAAAGCCCGAAAGGTCGGACAAGCCGGATGCGGAGAACGTTTTTCAGTGCCGCAAAGAGTTTTGAAATTGGCTCCACATATTCGAGATCAAAATCAGGGAATATACGCGAAGTGAAAGAAATCAAAGTCGGAATCATCGGCTTCGGCACCGTGGGCGCCGGAGTTGCCGCCAATTTGCTGCATAACGGCGACGTACTTGCCAAACGCAC
>JBFWIO010000359.1:0-3700 GCA_050255955.1 Victivallaceae bacterium | reverse complement strand
TTTTCCGGACAAACCGTCTCCGGCGAATTCCCTGGTCGATGAGGCCGGGCGCTGGCAGCTTCACCGGGTCGACCCGGTCGGGCTGAAACTGCGCGGCATTCTGCCGCCGTTCGCGGTGGAAAAAGCGGTCAACTGGATGAGTTTTCGTACCCGGGGCGACGGTTCCGGCGATTTTCTGTTGCTTGACACCCAGTACAATCTCGGTTTGCGCTCGCCGCTGCATCAGTTTAGTGCGCTCTCCGCCCACCTCAACGGGTTTCCGGTGCTGCGCGGATTTTTCAACAGCCTCGAGAATTATGCCGACGGACTCTGTGATCCCGGCATCGTCTTTTTCAGCGAAGTCCTCAATTACGGCAAAGCCGGTGATATCGCTTACGTCACCGGACTGGTTCGCGACCGCAACGGGATGGACTGGCAGCGCACCTGGCTTCTGCGCCAGGGTAAATTCCTGCTTGCGGTCGATACCGTGACGCTCAAGCGCGATATGAAGCTCGCCGAAGTCGCCAACTATCTCACCGGCATTACCGGCGCCAAAGTCGAGATGCTCGCCAACGGCGAATTCCAGCTCCGTACCCGCCGGGGAGCCAAAAATTATCAGGATTTGCAGAATCCGGCGGTCGGCGAAAGCGCCGATTTTCTGGTCAGCTGTTCGGCCGATGCCGAACCTGATCTCGCGCCGGTGAGTTCGGACGCCCAGAGTGCTTCAACAGGAATGCTTTTTTCGCTCCGGCGGCCCGACGGCAAAACCGGCGACCGGATTCAATTCGCGACCCTGATCCGCTCCGGACAGTCGGACGGCCGTTTCAACTCGGCGCAGCAGGGCGACTTGGTCGCGCTGCGTTTGCCCGAGCCAGCCGAACTCAAGTTTCTGTCCGACGAGTTTCAACTGATGCTCGCAGACGGCACCTTCTCACTTACGGGCGACCACGCCGTTTTCGTTCCCGGCGGCGCGCCGGACACGGCGAAACTTGAGGCGATGCTGACGCGCCGGACGGCCCCGGACAAATTTGCGGCGGCCCCGGCAACGCTCCCGGCTCCCTTGTGGCAGCGGAAATTCGCCGCCCCGGCCGGGGTGATGATCAAGCTTGACGATGGCTTAGTTGTCGGCTCTGGAAAGATCGTTTATCTCCTTGATGGCGAGGGTAAAACAAAGCTTGAGATTCCGGTCGGAGCGGAAATCGGAGCTCTCGCCTGGGAACCGACCCGGCAGCAGCTGATTGTCGGCTGCGGGGATGAAAAAGTACTCGCATTCGGGCTTGACGGCAAACGGCGCTGGGAGTACACCTCGGTGATGCACCCCGAGGTGGCGAAACTCGGTCCTTACTGGCACAAGAGCGCGGTGCCGGGGATCCGCTCGCTCTATTGCACCGCTCTCGGCGGTGCGGCGATTTTCGCCGGAAGCGCGGGTAGCGTCGAAGCATTGACCGCCGAAGGCTCGCTGGTGAAAAACATCTATCTCCAATTCGGCGCGGTCGATTCAATCCAGCGTGCGGGCGACCGGCTTCTCTTTCCTCACGCCGCCGGCGGTTCGCCGGTGATCCATGCGGTCAATGCCAAGCTCGAGGCCGAAACGCTTCCCTGCTTCGGCGGCACCGTCGAGAGCAACCTCGGGCAGTACGGGTTCAGCAGCGTCGGCCACGCCTTTCTGCTGCCGCTGCCCGATGGCGGCTGGCTTGACCTCTTCAACGGCATGCACAATCGCCTGGTGCGGCGAGACCGCGAAATGAAACCGGTGGCGGAGGCCAATTTCGGTCCCGGCTCGGTGGCGCGGTGCCGGATTTACGGGATGCCGGGCGCTCCGCCGTTCAACTTGCGCGGCGCGGCGGTGACCGGGCCGGACCGCTTTCTGGTGGCGACGAACCGCAAGCTGCTGTTCGTTTTTGACGGCAAACTGCAAGTCAAAGAGGTGATCCGGCTGGAGGCGGTTCCGGCCTTTTTGATCGGGCTCCCGGGAGGTGACGCATTGCTGGCGTTGGAGAACGGCGCAATTTGCCGGGTTCGCGACGGCAAGCTCGACTGGTGCGGACGGGTCGCCGGCCGGCCGCTGACCGCGGTGGCGACACCGGAGGGTTTCGCGGTCGGCACCGAACGCGGCGAGGTCGCATATTTCCGCTGAGCAAACGAGCTGTCAGTTCGCCGTGGAGGGCGGCACCGGCGGCAGACCGAGCTGGTTTCGCAGCCAGCGGTCGCGTGCGGCGGCCATATCGGCAGGGATGCCGTGGGGGGCGGCGGGGCAGTTGATCATTTCCTTGGGCGAAGTGATCACGTTGTAGGCGGCATAGACCGAGTGCGGCGTGCATGTGCGGTCGATGAACCCGGCAGAGAAGAGCACCGGAACTTTGATCCGGCGCGCGAAATAAATCGAGTCGAAGTACCCGGCGGTGTTGAGCATCGCTTCCTTTTTCTCCGGCATTTCGGCGGAGGGCGCGAGCAAATGCGAATTGCCGGTACCGTTGAGCCAGCCCGCCTGGTCGGCGAAGCCCGGCACCATCGCCGCCGTCGCGGTGATCTCCGGATTGAGCGCGGCCATCGCAATGGCGTAGGTGCCGCCCTGGCTGCCGCCGGTGAAGACCACGTGTTTGCGGTCGACGCCATCCTGACTCAGGGCCCACTCGATCGCCCGGCGCGCGCCGAGGTGGGTGCGGTAGTACACGTGTTTGCGCGGGTCGTCGGTGTTGACCCGCAGTCCGCTGTAACTTTTGTAAGCGGCTTCATATAATTTTTTGGTGGCCGCCCAATCGCCGATCACCGGGCGGTAATCGTGGGTGCATATCGAGAGCGTGATGACGCCTTCGGCGGGATATTTGGTGTCGGGGGCGATGTAGCCGGGACCTGCGCCGTGGACGCTGATCAGCAAGGGGTGCGGTCCGGGGGCATTGGGCTTGCACCAGAAAGCGTAAATCGATTTGCCGTCCACCGTCGGAATGGTGAGGACACTTGAGGTGTATTGTTCGTTGCTGTAGGCATCGAGCTTCTCGATTTTGATCGGCGGGAGCGCATCCTGAATTCGCTTGCCCTCGGCCCAGAACGCGTCGAAGTCAGGCGCTTCACGGTCAAGCGCCGGTTTGATTTTCTCCGGCTCAAATGCGGCCCCGCCGTAGGCGAGCTCCTTTTTTTCGCCCACCGTGCAGAGCAAAAAGCCGGGTGTTTCCAGCGTGCCGCTTACGGTGACGGGGGCTTGACCGAGATCGATTTCGCCTTTTTCGAGGACATTGCGGCCCTGCTGGATTGTATATGGATATTTGCCGGCGGTGACGGCCTTGCCTTCTTCGGCGGCGGTGATGGAGAATGTCACTTTTTCGCCGCAGCGGTAAAACGCGTCGGGCCGGTCGGTTTTGACTTCAAACTTGACCGCCTGGAGCGGCATTGCCGCGCAGGCCATTGCCGCGCAGAGGAATAGTCTTCGGATCATTTGAGAAATCCTTTTCTGATTCGGGTTACAGGGTGAATCTGGTGTTAAACTTGTCTTCCGCGATGGTCCGGAAGAGCTTCTTGAGCTTTTCGATCGACAGCGGCTTCAGCAGTACTCCGCTGAAGTGATCCATCTGGAAATTGCCGTCGGTTTCAGTATCGTCGGTCACCGCCACGATCGGAATCATGTCAAATTCCGGCCGCGAACGGAGCTCCGCCGCGAATTCCGCGCCGTTCATTTCCGGCATCCACATGTCGGTCAGGATCAGTTGCGGGCGGAAGTCCTCAA
>JBFWIO010000358.1:0-3724 GCA_050255955.1 Victivallaceae bacterium | reverse complement strand
TTCGCGCTTTTTTTCTTTTTTTAATTTTTTTACATCTTGCGGCTGTCGTAGGCCCACTGCAGCAGCGCCTGTCGCTGTCGTCTCCGGCACAGCAAATCCCCCGCAACACAACCCAGCTTCACCTGCGCAATATGTCGCGTCATCGCCCGCCACCGCCCAATCTGACGCCCGTCATCCGGCCCACGCCGCCCCGCATAATATCGGCAATACCACTGAAACCACCCCCGCGGATCCTCGTAATAAATCCACCCCTTGCGCCGCCACTCCCCCAGACTCTGCGAAGCCAGCACCCCAAAGTAATTCAACTCCGCATCATGACGCTCCCGACACAACCTCGCACGCCCGAAATACCCCGGAAACTCCGCCTCGCAGTCCGTCATGTACTTGCCGCCAAATACCCCCAGCTCCAACATCTCCTGCGGCGTCAATTCCGGCCTGAACCCAGCATCGAAGTTTCTCCCCTCCGGCTCCGTTAATACATAACGGTAATCTCTTTGCATCAGGTCATTGACAATGATTTCTTTCATTTCAGAAGTCCGCGATTATCGTTTGCGCATTGCGATACAGAATGTTGCGTATATCCTCCTCCGCCAGCCGCGTCCCCAGCACACCCCCCAGCGCCTGGTATTCGTCAAACCACGGAAGATCCGTGCCGAATAAAAGACAAGTGCTCCCCGCCTCCCGCACCAGATACTCAATCACCCCCGCCATGCCCGGAATACTCGTAAGCTCCAGATAAACCCGGCCGGGAAACTCCTTCGCCAGCTTGACCGCCCCCGCCCAGTCGGGATTGAAGCAGTGCGCACAGATCACTTTGATCCCGGGATAACGCTCAATTACCCGCCGCATCGGCTCCGGCCCGTCAAATTGACTCCCGCTCCAAGTGTGGAACAGCACCGGCAGCCGGTGTTGATCGGCGTACTCCAGCGCCGGCGCGTAATTCGGATGATCCACTGCCATCCGGTGATAGTCGGCAAGCAGTTTGAAGCCGACCGCATACGGCCGCCACGAAGCGTATGCCGCTACATCACGCCGGATCGCTTCAGGATAGTTCGGATTGAGCGCGACGTACATCCGGAGCCGGTCGGGATAACGGCTGACGATCCGGAAGACCTGTTCGTTGCCGAAATCGGGGTCAAAGAGCGCGTGATGGTGCGAAAACACCAGTTTCGCATTGACCCGCTCGAGATGCCGCACCATCGCCTCCGGCGCCGCGAGCGGAAAGTAAATGCCGTTGTGCGAACCCATGTGCCCGTGCATGTCGTAAATCGGGCAGTCTTCGACACTGCCTTTTTCCCAAAAGGCGCGGCTGAGCGGGGATTGGTTGAAATTTTTCACCATTGCACCTCTCCGAGCAGATGTTCAAGGTTGCCGCCGGCAATCGCGCGCTTCGCCGTTTCAGTGATTTCGGCATGACGCAGCATCAGCATCGACTGGCCATGATTGCAGCGCGGATAGCCGCTGCCGAAAAGAATTTTGCGGTGCCCCGCGTGCTTCACCAGCTCGGCAAGCCCGCCTGCATTCCAGTAGTCGCCGAGCGCGAAGTATACGCGCTCGAATTGCGAGAGAAGCGGCCGGACTTGCCGGTCGCAACCCCAAACCCCGCAGTCGGTAATGATCAGGATATTGTCGGCAAAGGTCTCGGCAAACTCATAAATTTTGTCCCACGACCCGAATTCGGACACTCCGGCCAAAAGCGGGATGCGGTGCTCCGCCAGCTCGGCGAACTGCCGCCCCGCCGCCGCCCGGCGGCAAACCCAGCGGTGGGCGGATGGCAGTAGCCGGAGCGCCCGGATGCGGTGCTTTTTCATCGCGCTCAAGAGCTTTTGGCCGGACGGAAATTCGCCGCAGCAGTCCGGGAGGAAGCTCCAGACGCCGGACAGGCGCCCGCTTTGCTCTTCGTCAAGTTGGGCGGCCAGCCATTGATTGGCCGCTTCGGCTCCCGCAACGGGCGCGTTTACCGCTCCGGCGAGGCAGCGGTTGACCCCGACCCGGTCCATTTCGGCGACCAGCGCCGAAGCCGAAGGGGCAATTTCCAACGCACCGTTCATCGGCATTCCAAATGCGCAATTGACGTCAAAAAAATCGTACTCGCTCATTTTTCGGTCAACTTCAAATAATATTTTTCAAGTTCGCGGCGTGGCATATTCCAGACAGGCGTAACATTACACGTCCGGCGCAAAATGTCAAGCGTTTGCGGCGCTCCTTTTTCATCGTAACGCTGTTTCAGCCCGAGCGGGGTCAACAGCGGATTGACATCGTCGCGGTAAGCCTGACGCTGAACCAGCGGCTCCCAGTTGGTGTAGACGTGCCGGCCGGAGTCGATGAAGCGTGAAATACGGTGACGGGCGGCATACTCTTGTGCCTCGGCGACGTCGGCGAACTGAATCGCCAGCGTCACCGCGCTCCCGACGTCGTTATGCGGCGCGAGCTTCAAACCGCCCGCTTCGAGGATGGCGGCGGCGAGGCGGCGGCGTTCGCGCCACTTCTCCATACCCGGATCGAGGCGCTTCAACTGTTCATAAAGCATCGCGCCGTCGATTTCGCTCGCCCGGTAGTCCTGACCGGCGAAGTGCGGGATTTGTACCCTGGTGTCGTAGGATTGGACAAATGTTCCGGCGTCGTGGTAGAGCCGGGCACGGTCAAAAAGCAGCGGGTCATTGGTCAGGATCGCCCCGCCTTCACCGCAGGAGATGTTCTTGTAGCTGTTGAAGCTGAAGGCGTTGATCGCGCCGAAAGAGCCCAGGCGTTTGCCTTTGTACCAGCCGCCGACCGCCTGACAGGCGTCTTCGACCACCGGGATGTTGTACTGCGCGGCGAGTGCCATGATCCGGTCCATGTCGCAGGGGAGGTTGCACATGTGAATCGGCATGATCGCCTTGGTTCGCTTGTTGATTTTTCGCTCAAGGTCAAGCGGGCACATGGTCAAGGTCTCGTCCACTTCGACCAGCACCGGCACCGCCCCCAGCAGCATCGGGGCGAGGGGCGTCGAGATCCAGGTGTAGGCGCTTACCAGCACCTCGTCGCCGGGGCCGACGCCGAGTGCGACCAGCGCGCTGATCAATGCGCTGGTGCCGCTGTTGACCGCGAGCACGTGTTCAACTCCGATTTTGGCGGCAAGTTTCCGCTCAAAGCGGGCGAGGTAGCCTTTGGTCCCGCCCTGAAAACGGGTCAGGTGATTCATCGCAATGCTTTTTTCGATCGCGCGCAATTCCGGTTTGCCGATGCCGAACATAGTCTTACCTCCACAAGGTTGATTTGATTTTGAATTGCTGATAGTATAGATCATTTTCCCCGTTTCGCCATTGCCGGAAATTGCTGAAAATTGATCAAAATTGCTTTTTTGCTTGCTTTCCGGTAAATGTATTCTATTGTAAATCATGAAAAATTGATTTCCGATTGCAATTTTGGAGCAAATCATGCAAGAACTCCTGGCGAAGGTGCTGACCGGACCGTGGCGGATCGCTTCGACGCTGCTTGCTCCCGAACTTCCGGTGACCGACGATCCGGCCCGGCAGAAGTGGAGCCGGCTCCACGTTGAAAGCCATCCGACGATCGAAATTCTGCTTGCGCTTGAGGGCGCCGCCGCATACGGCCTCGAAGAGCGGCTCTACCGGCTCGAACCCGGCGACTGGATGATTTTTCTCGACGGCGAGCGCCACGACTCCGGGTACGGAGGATTTTTCGACGATGATTTCTGCCACGGCTGGTTTCACTTGTCGGC
>JBFWIO010000357.1:0-3741 GCA_050255955.1 Victivallaceae bacterium | reverse complement strand
GACACCCGGGGGTGGGTCAAAAAGGGGTATCTCGACTACATTGTGCCGCAGATTTACTGGCCTTTCGGACACGAAGTCGCCGCCTACGCCGCGCTGGTTGACTGGTGGTCGCAGCAGGTCAAGGGAACCGGCACCGATCTTTATATCGGCATCGCCGCCTATCAGGCGGGAAGCAGTTCTCTCTGGAACAACCCGGACGAACTCTACAACCAGCTGCGCTATGACCGTAAGTATCCGGAGGTCAAGGGCGAGGTTTTCTTCAGTTGCCGGAGCATCCTTGCTCCGCGCAATCCGGTGATGCGCAACGCCCTTTCCCGGATTTACCAGCGTTGCTGGATCCGTCCGGCGCTGGTGCCGTGATCAAAATACCATGACGTTCTGCTGATTGCGTCCGGCGAATTCGGCGTCGGAAACGTAGTTGTCGCCGAGCAGCTGCTTGGCCGAGGCGCGCAAATCCATATAGAGCACATTGATCTTGCCGCCGTGGCGGTAGCGGATCTCTTCACCGCCGCCCTCGTGGGTATAGACTCCGGAGGGCGCGAGGCTGGCGGCGGCCCAGAACTTCGAGAGCGGCAGGATGCCGTCCATCATTCCCATCAGATTCGACGGCTTGCGTAGTTTGCTCAACTTCTGCGGTCCGTACTTGTCGTAGCCGAAAACCCCGTAGCCGTCGGCGTAAAAGGCGGAGTTGAAGCCGTACGAGCCGACGATCCCGAGGTAACGGTGCTTGAAGGGGCCGCCGGCACAGATGAAGCTTTTGAAAAAGAGCGGGTTCGTCTGGTCGGCACTGAAGTTGGAGTACACTTTTTTGCTGTTCGAAAGATAGGGCAGCAGCGCGAAGAATCCGGTGTATTGTTTGTTGGTGAGATTCTTGTTGTCACGCGACCAGAAGAGCCATTCGCCGTTGTCCTGGCCGTACTGGGTGAGGCCGAGGCCCATTTGTTTGAGGTTGTTGATGCAGTTGGCGCCGTGGGCGGCCTGCCGCGCCTTGTTGAGGGCGGGCAGCAGCATTGAGGCGAGAATCGCGATGATCGCGATCACGACGAGCAGTTCGATCAGGGTGAATCGTGACTTTTTCATTTGGAGAAAGTTCCTTCTGCGGTGAGGGGGATGTTGAGTTTGAAACCGGTTGCGTATTCGTAAACCTTGACTTCGGAGTTGAGCGGGAATTCCTTTTCCAGCACGTCTTTTTTCAGGTCTTTGGGGTCGTCTGCGAGCAGCAGGAACTCGCCTTCTTTGAGCATCCGGAGGTCGAGGATGTAGCGCTTGCCGGAAACGCCGGTGAGCACCATGCCGCTGCGGGGATACTGAAGGTCGGAGACCCAGGCGCGCGACTCGGCTTCGTTGACTTTGAGTTTGCCCTCGGCATAACCCTTGACCTGAAAGACATCGGCGAGCGGCGGACAGTTGACGAAAAGCCGGGTGGCTCTGCCGACATTTTCGGCCCGCAGAACTTCAAGCGAGAAATGCGGACCGTTGCGTTCGATGCTCAAGTTTCGCCCGACAAGCTTCGCCGGTTCGGCAAAGGGCGGGACGACATCGATGATCGATGCCGCCGGATCGACCGCGGCGATGACTCCGGAATAGGACGCGGCAGGGAGCGAAACCGCGTCTTTGCCCAGGGCCAGCCGGGTTCCGTCGAGCAAATGGAGTTCGCGCCGGCCGTCGGGGAACCGGGAGATCAGGCCGAGCCGGCCTTCGAGGACGAGTTCGGCGCCGTCGTCGAGTTTCGTCCGGTAATGTCCCGGCCGCTCGGCGATGACAAGGTAATCGATCCGGCCGCCGCGGAGTTTGATCTCGGCCGCGACCGCGTCCCCGGCGTCGCCGCCGAGGTCGAGGCGGCGGGCGCTCTCGATGACCGGCGTGCCGCGTCCGGCTTCGAGGAGGTTGAGTACCCGTGAGGCTTTGCCCGCTTCCGGGGCGTGGCGGAAGAACAGCATCCGGCGGGTCATCGGATAGATGTTGTGGTGATCTTTGGCGTCGCCGAGGGCGATTTCGCCGTTGCCGGGAGCGAGGCTGAGAAGCCGCAGGAAGGCGCCGTCGCTGCCGTTGATGCGCCAGGTGGCTTCAAAGGGGGCGTCGGAGGTTTTTGCCCTTTCGACATTGCGAATGCGGACGAAGCCGAGGACGCTTCCCTCGCCGCCGTTTTTGGCGACAAAAGCGGCGTCGTTGTACGGCACATCGGGCCCGGCAAGGGTGCCGGCCGGCTGCTTGACCAAGTCGAGTCCCTTGACCTCCACGGCGCCGTCGAGGGTGCCGAAACTCCGGACGTGCTCTTTGCCGCCGCGCATCCAATAGAAGTCTGCGGCGTAGAAATCTTTGGGGGATACATTGACCATCAGCCGGGTGCGGCTCTGTTCGGCCGCGTCGGATTTGACGAAGCGGCTTTCGCCGGGGACCGGCGGCGTGGTTTTGTCGGCGACGAAGATTCCGCGGTCGCGGGCGGCCTGGACGCTGCCGGAACTTACGCAAAGTTCGCTCTCGCCGTAGAGGTCGCCCTCGGCGGCGCGCCAGCG
Organism: Victivallaceae bacterium; assembly: GCA_050255955.1. Lineage (GTDB taxonomy): Bacteria > Verrucomicrobiota > Lentisphaeria > Victivallales > Victivallaceae > JAVBUI01. Next base: position 1,225 of record JBFWIO010000357.1, on the reverse strand, counting down.
CCGGGGGAAGGTGCCGGAACTCAGCATCGCGGGGAAGTGGCGGCCGGTGTTGTTGCCCATCCAGTTGTAGTACCACGCATCGAGTTTGGCCGGATATCCCCACCCGGTGACGAGGCGCGAATTCAGCGCGTCAAGGTAAATTCCCATCACGGTGTCGTGACCGTGAAAGACGTGGCCGTAGTGACTGTAAAAGGTCCGGCTGTCGTCGCCGACGCCGCCCCGGAGCAAATTGATGCCGGGGCCGCTGAGGTCGTCGGCCCGCACCCGCCAGTCGGCGGGGAGGGTGGCGGCGGCTTTTTCGAGTTCGGCCCGGCTTAGTCCGGGGCCGGGTTTGTAGCCTTCGGAATTGACCAGCACCCAGGCGATTTCCGGGCGCGGGAAGTCGCGGTAGACGGCTTCGAAAAATTCCGGGTTTTCATCGCCGGTGTAGCGGCGGCTGTAACGCTTGGCCGACTGAAAGGTATTCAGCGCGGGGCCGTCGCCGATTACGATTTGCGTGTAGGGCGTCGTGGCGTGTTTGATCTGGCTCAAGGCTCCGGTGAGGAAGCGCGCATTGGCGCTGAAACGCGGGAATTTTTCCGGCGGGAAGAGCTCGGGATGGGCCGCAGTCAACTCCTCGGTGATCCGGAAGAAGTTGTAAAAGGTGCTGAGCCCCTGATTGTTGTATCCTCCCGGCGATTCGGTTTTGATGCCGTCGCGCCAGAATAATCCGAGGAACATATTTTCGCCGAGGCCGTCGGCACGGAGTTTGTCCACAAAACGGGTATCGGGGTAGTCGAGCACCCGGGCGATGGCGGCGTAGGTGCGCGGCGCCTGCGGGTAGTTGGAGCGGCAGATACCGTCTTCCTGGCCCTGAAGATAGGTCAGGAAGACGTTTTCCTCGATGAAGCGCTTGAGCTCGTCGGGGGTTTTCACCGGCAGCTTTTTGGCGGCAAGCAGTCCGAAAACCTTGCGGTCGGCGGTGATTGCCGGAAAGACCCGGTCGTAGGCCAGCGCCAGGCGGTTGGCGTCGGCGGTGGTCCAGATGCCGTCGATGAAGAACCCGGTGTTGCCGAGGAAGTCAAAGGGAACCGCTTCGACCAGTTTGCGGTTCGCTTCGATGCTGACGTGGCTGCGGCGGTACTGCGGCAGGGCCGAGAGCATGTTGTGCTCAACCCCGATCCGGGCGAAGCCGGCGAGGGCGAGTTCGGCGTAGGCCACGTCTTTGGTCGCGGCGTAGAGCGCG
>JBFWIO010000356.1:0-3749 GCA_050255955.1 Victivallaceae bacterium | reverse complement strand
AGTTCATCTCCGATTCGGGTTCGATATGAGGGATGCCGCCCTGGACGTTTCTGATGATCCGGCTCGGACAATCCCGCACGCAACTGTTGCAGGAAATGCACTTGTCCGCCGCAACCGTGAAATTAAGTCTGCTCATGAATAGTCTCTCCGCTGCAAAAGGTCTGATTGGGAATATTATACATGGTGCGACGGCAAAAAGCAAGATGATTCCAACTCAATTTCGCCGGTATTCACGCGGGCTCACTCCGTAACGGCGACGGAACAACCGCGAGAAATAAAAAGGGTCCCGGAATCCCGCCCCGCGGGCGATTTCCGCGATGCTGAGATTGTGATTCCGCAGCAGATATGCGCCTTCCTGAAGCCGCAGGGCAAGGACCGATTCGATCGGCGACACCCCGCAGCAGCGGCGGAATTCGGCTGAGAAATGAGTGACCGAGAGCCTGGCCCGGCGGGCGAGCCCGGTCAGCGTGATTTCGCGGCGGTAGTTGCGCTCGATCCACTGCCGCACTTCGGCGATCCGGGGCGGTATCGGCGCGGCCGGTCCGGTTCCGCGCCGGAACTCCCAAAGGAGATTGCGGAATACATTTTTGAGCACTTCCGGGAGGACCGACCGGTCGTGTTCAAGTTCGACGCGAAGATACTCAAGGTGTCCGACCGCCGACCGGTAATCGACCGGCAGCAGCCGATCGACGGCAATGCCGTGTTCCCTGATCAACGCTTCGCATTCGACACCGGAGAAGTGAATCCAGCTGTGGAGCCACTCCCGCTTCAATTCGCCGTAAAAGTGGCGGCATCCCGGCGGCCAGAGACAGCCCGATGCCGTTGCGAGAACATGATCACCGTTGCCGTCGCGCACCATCGCTCCAGGGAGGAAGAACATCAAAAGCCAGTCGGCAGTTCCGTCCGGGCGGTTGACGAGGCATGGCCTCATCCGCTCCTCGATGCCGATTTTGTCGATCGCGAAGCTTTCGTCTCCGACCGGATGGAGATACAGTTGCCGGAACCGGAAGCGCGGCAATATTTCGGAAGATTGTCCAGCTTTTTCCATCTTTTGTCCATTCAAAAAAGGTGATTTCGTAATATAATATAGCCGCAAGACAACGGATGCAAATCATGCCGGGTGAATTATCAATCGAAACGCAGGAGCAGATGATGAATTTTCTGGACTCAATTTCCAAGCTGGGAAACCATATCAAATCGCGCTCGGTGAGCGCTGAAAACGTCTACGGCAAACCCGGACAGGGCGGCCGGGCCGATGTTACGGCCGAACCGCAGGAGGATGTGGTCAAGATCGGCCAGGTCTGGAGCGGGCCCAATGCCGCCGCCCGCGAACTCGGAACGGGCTGGAAAGTCAGGCCTTGGATACGGCTCGAGCCCTTGTCGGTCAATACCCTGATGGATGTCGACGGCCCCGGCAAAATCCGCCACATCTGGCTCACCACCATCCCCTCGCGCGATCTGGTGCTGCGGATCTACTGGGATCACGAAAGCACGCCGAGCGTCGAAGTTCCGCTCGCCGATTTCTTCTGCAACGCGGTCAAGCACAACGCCCCGATTCTGGCGCTGCCGATCAATGTCAATCCCACCAACGGGATGAATTCGTTCTTTCCGATGCCATTTCGCAAACACGCCCGGATCACACTCGAGAATCTTCACCCCTCCGAAGCGGTCAAACACTTCTATTATACGGTCAACTACACCGAGGAACCGGTCGGCGAAGACGAGGGGTATTTTCACGCATCATTCCGCCGCACCAATCCGCTGCCTTACGGGAGCGATTTCACGGTGGCGGAAGGCATTGCGGGGCGCGGGCAATTCGTCGGCTGCTACATGACCTGGCAGCAGAACAATGACGGCTGGTGGGGAGAGGGCGAGATGAAGATGTTCATTGACGGCGACACCGATTTCCCCACCATCTGCGGCACCGGGACGGAGGATTATTTCGGCGGGGCGTGGTGCTTCAACGGCACTTTCAGCGCGCCCTTTTTCGGCCTTCCTTTCGGCTCCGAGAACAAGACCGGGGCGCGCCACAGCATGTACCGTTTTCACCTTCCCGACCCGATCTATTTTGAGCACAAGTTCAAAGCCGTAATGCAGGCGATCGGCTGGCGGAGCGAGGGGCGCTATCTGCCGCTTCAGGACGATATTTCGGCGGTTGCCTACTGGTATCAGGCCGAGCCCCACGCACCGTTCCCGGCCTTTCCGGACCGCAACGCCCTTGAGATCATCTGAGCTTAAAAATCGGCTCATGGCGGCTTTGGGACGGCGTAGATCGCGATCAGCTTGAGCCCGGGGACGGGATACATCGGCATTTTGGCGGCACTTTTGGGGTGATGAATTCGGGAGCGATTCGGCGATTTTTGTGAAATTTATTTTTAAGATATTTTCCAAAAAGGACTTGCTATTGCCGTCGCCGCCGGATATAGTAGCCCCCAGTGTTTTCAATCCGCAATCGGCGGCGGCGCTTATTCGAAGTTGCCGTCATGTCGGCTGCGAGCCGTTGAAAGCATGATAAAAATTAGTTCTTGGGCCAGATTTTGCGATTCTAAAAAAATCCTGATTTCTCCTGTGTGGATCCCCCGCTGGGTATTGCATTAGCTTTCTCCATGCCTTTTCCGGGCAAAGCGCCGCGTCATCCCGAACATCAATTGATTTTTGTCCGAGAAGGCACAATTGCATGCGGACGAAATCCGCGGGAAGGGATCACGATGAATATTTATGTGGGAAACATGGCGTATTCGATGACCGAACACGATCTGGATACAGCTTTTGCCGCTTTTGGCAAAGTCAACAGCGTCCGCCTCGCAACCGATCGCGACACCGGTCGTGCCAAGGGTTTCGGCTTTGTCGAAATGGAAGATGACGCCGAGGCGCGCGCCGCCATCGCGGGGCTCAACGGCAAAGCTTTCGACGGCCGGGAACTCGTAGTCAACGAAGCCAGACCTCGCGAAGAACGCGGCGGCAGCGGTTTCAACCGTCCCGGTTTCCGCCGCTGACGGGCCGTGACGGCGAATCTCTCCGCCGGGCCGCAGCATTTCAATACATTCGCCCGGCGGTACTCTTTGTCCACTCTCCGAGACGACGGCAGGCTTTGGTTTGCCGGAATGCGTCTTTTTCCGCTATTTCCCGGTAATTTGCCGGGTAAACGCAGTCATGATTGAAAAAAGGTAAGGATTTCTCATGAAAGACACGGCGATATTGCCGGATTTGGTGATCGGCGATTTGCATATCAATCCCCCGATCATTCAGGGCGGCATGGGGGTGATGGTTTCTTCGTCCCGCCTCGCTTCCGCGGTTTCAAATCAGGGCGCGTTGGGCGTGGTCGCGGCGGTCGGGGCCGGCGAAGACATCGATCCGGGAATGAACTACCGCGATCGCTCCGCGCTCGGATTGCGGAAAATTCTGCAAAAAACCCGCGAATTGACCTCCATGCCGATTGCGGTCAACGTGATGTGTGCGCTCAGCAACTACGACGCGCTGGTCGAAGCCGCGGTCACCGAAAAGGTTGCGGCGATCATCTCCGGAGCCGGGCTGCCGCTGCGGCTGCCGGAGTTGGTGCCGACTTCCGAGGTCAAACTGATTCCGGTGGTCTCGTCGGCGCGCGCCGCCTCGATCATTTGCCGGACCTGGTGGAAGAAATACCGGCGTTTCCCCGATGCGCTGGTGGTGGAGGGGCCCGCGGCGGGCGGCCAACTGGGTTTCTCGCACAAAGAGATTTCCGGCGAACCGATTACGCGGGAATGAATTCT
>JBFWIO010000355.1:0-3770 GCA_050255955.1 Victivallaceae bacterium | reverse complement strand
CTTTGGCTCATCGACCGTCACCAGCATCACGAAAGCCGGATCCTTGGCCGGCACGAAGCCGCAGAAGCTGGCAAAATATTTGGTCTGGTAGCCTTTGCCTTTTTCGAATTTGCGGCTGGTTCCGGTCTTGCCGGCGACCAGGTAGCCGGGGATCGCCGCTTTTTTGGCGGTGCCGCCGTCGCCGGTGACGCGGGTCATCATATCGACCAGCTTGGCGCAGGTTTCGGGATTCTTGAACATCTGAACCGGCGGCTCGATCGGCATCTGGCGGACCACTCCGTCCTCGGCGTATTCGATCCGGTCAACCAGCCGCAGTTTGGGCAGTTTGCCGTCGTTGGCCAGCGCACAATAGGCGCGCACCATCTGAACCGGCGAAACCAGAATCGCGTACCCGATCGGAAACCGGGTAATTGAGAGTCCGTCCCAGTTTTTGACCGGCGGCATGATCCCGATCGATTCGGTTTTGAAAGGCAATCCGGTGCGCTGGCCGAAGCCGAAGTTGCGCAGTGTGCGGTAGACGTTGTCGGCTCCGAAGTCCACCGCGATCTTGGCGGTGCCGATGTTGCTCGACGTTTTGATGATGTCCTCGACCGCCATCATTCCGTAGGGGTGGGTGTCGCGCAGCGGTTTACCCATGTAAATCCAGACCCCGTTTTCGCAATTGAACTGGGTTTTGGGCGTGATCATGCCGGCGTCCATCGCGCCGCCGATGGTGAAGGGCTTGATGATTGAGCCGGGCTCCATGCCGTCCTCGACGATCCGCGTCCGCCAGGCTTCCGGATCCATCGAACTGCGGTCGTTGGGGTCAAAGGTCGGACGCTGTGAGATTGCCAACACGTTGCCGGTTTTGGGGTCGGCGATGATCGCGTAAATCGCCTTGGGCTTCCACTTTTCAAACGCGGCGTCAAGCTCCTCCTCCATAATCGATTGCAGCGGTTCGTCGATGGTCAGAAAAATATTCGCGCCGTCCCGGCTGCGGACCTCGGTGCTGTTGCCGTAATCGAGCGGGCGGCCGTCGCGGGCGCGTTCATAGACCGCTTTGCCCTGGCCGGAAGACATTTCGCGGTTGAAGTAGCGTTCGAGCCCGAGCACCGCTACGGTGTTGGCGGCGTCGGCGCCGCTGGTGAAGCCGAGCACGTTGGAGAGCATGCGCCCTTTGGGGTAGACCCGCATGTAGCCTTCCTCAAAGAAGATGCACTTGATCCGGTTCAACTTGACGAATTCATGGAGTTCGGCGGCAAGCTTGATCGGCACGTTGCGGGCGAGCGGGACGTCGCGCATCTCGCGCATCTGCTCGGTACCGTCGGGATTATAGAGAATTTGTCCCTTGTCGTCGCGCATCGGACGGAAGCGCTCCAGCCGGTCGTTGATTTCCTTGTACGGCACGCCGAGTTTGCGGGACAGGAAAAAGGCGATTTTGCGCCGCTGCTGTTCGCTGGCGACCAGCGACGGGTCGGCTTTGATGTGTTCGCAGGGGGCGTTGCTGACCAGGAGATTGCCGGAGACGTCAAAGATCTCGCCGCGTTTGCCGCTGGTCACCTTGACCGAGGTATACTGCCGTTTGGCCTTGATGAAAAGTTCTTCATGACTTACCACCTGGACATAGTAGAGCCGTGCAATCAGCAACAGTCCCACCGGAATCAGCACCAGCGCCATCAGGCGCATGCGGAATTTGATACTGTCATTGCTGCTGAGCACGGCGGAGACTCCCGGAAGATTGCAAGGTTAGCGGACTACCCGGCGCGTCGCAATGGCGGCGGCTGCCGGAGAAACCGGGGCGTTGTTCTGCGCGACCTGAGGCAGTACCGGTGCGGGGCCGGGAGCGAGGATCGCCAGCTTCCTGACCTGCCGCGGATCGGGCGCGGCGAGCGTAAGCTTGAACCGCGCCATTTGCGAACTGATGTGGGGCCAGGCCGAAAGCTGTTCGCGGCGAACCCGCAAATTGGCGATTTCGCGCTCGGTCTCATGGATTTTTTTCTCGGTCAGGCGGATCGTCCGTCCGGTTTCGGCGATTTTCTGATTGAGGTAGATATAACTGTTGACCAGTGCGCCGACCACCACCAGAAGCAGCGTGACCCGAAAGGCCGTTGCCAGTTTGCCGCCGATTGAGCCGTTGCCTTTGCCGCGGGGCCGGGCTCCGCGCACTTTGCCGCTTTGGATATTCATACAGATTGCTCCCGATATTTCGAAACATTTCGAAAATGTTAAAGTTTTTCCACCACTCTCAACCTGGCCGGCGCCGCGCGACGGTTGACTGCGAGTTCATCGTCTTCGGCGGTGACCGCCTTGCGGGTCAACACCCGCACCGTGGCCTGCTTGCCGCAGACACAGACCGGCAGCCCCGGCGGGCAGACGCACTCCAGCGCCGCCTCGCGGAAATAATGCTTGACCATCCGGTCCTCCAGGGAGTGAAAACTGATCACCGCCAGTTTCCCCCCCGGTTTGAGGATCGCCAGCGCCGCGTCAAGCGCCTTTGCCAGCTCCCCCAATTCATCGTTGACCGCAATCCGCAGCGCCTGAAAGGCCAGCGTCGGCGAGGGCAGTTCCCCCGGCCGCGAACGCCCCAGCGCCCGGTCGCAGGCCGCCACCAGATCGAGCGTATTGCCGAAGAGTCGGGTTTCCCTGATCTCACAGACCGTCTTCGCCAGTTTGCGCGACTTGCGGATTTCGCCGTATTCGCGGAACATTCGTTCCAAATCCTCTTCGCTCCAGCGGTTGAGGATGCGCGCGGCGGTCAGGTCCGAACGCTGGTCCATGCGCATATCAAGCGGCCCCTCGGCCCGCCACGAGAAACCCCGCGCCGGGTCGTCGAGCTGCGGCGACGACACGCCGATGTCGAGCAGGACGCCGTCAACTTCGCGCCATCCCTCGGCATCAGCGATTTCCGCGAGTTGCGAAAAGTTGCCGCGCCGCAGTTTGACCCGTCCGGCGGCGAACGCCAGCGTTTTGGCCGCCCGCTCCAGCGCCTCGGCATCGCGGTCGATGCCGAGAATCTCAAGCTCCGGATTGGCCTCCAGCAGCAGCGCGCTGTGGCCGCCGTTGCCGAGCGTGCCGTCAATCAGCCGGGCGGGGCGGTTCCCGAAATCGAGAAAACGCACCACCTCGCGCCAGAGCACCGGTTGATGGGTCAAGTCACTCATCTCAGTCTTTCTTCAATAAGCCCGACAACAGCGCGGTGAAATCCTCCGACCCTTCGCAGATCTTCTGGATTTCGTCGAGTTCGCCGTCAACTTCGTTCGCATCCGGTTCCACCCAGTTTTCCGGCGCGCAGAGCCGGATATGGTTCAACGCGCCGAGCAGTTTGAGCTGCGAAACGACGCCGATTTCATCAAGCATTTTGCGGTCGAGCGGCATCCGGCCCTGACGGTCGCAACGGCACTGCCGCGCTTTGGCCCCGATCCGGGCAAAGGCCATCTGGACTTTGGGATTGGCGATCGCCAGCTTGCGGGCTTTGTTGACGAATTCCTTGAACACCGCGGTCGGAAGCAATACCAGTGCCCGGTCGCGGGCCGGCAGCAGGACGAAGCCTGCCGCGTCATCCGCCCGCCGCCAGTCGCTCGGAATGGTCACCCGGCACTGGGCGTCGAGGGAGTGGTCGAATTCTCCCAGAAACAGCGGCTCGTCAAAAAGATTTTCACCGATTTCCGCCATTGTGCTTTCCTAAATGCCCCTATTTATTCCTAACCGCTCCTATTTTACTACGTAAGGCCCCTCTTAGCAAAACGGAAAGAGGTTTTTTTTGATATTTTTTGTAATAAAAACGGAGGGGG
>JBFWIO010000354.1:0-3827 GCA_050255955.1 Victivallaceae bacterium | reverse complement strand
CGTCGCAACGGACAAGCCGGATGAGAGCTTGATTGACCGTCATGTGGTTCCTCCGTTGAAGTTTGGGTTACCATATTACGGAACTGTGGTAATTGCAAATTTTTATTCGTAAAAAATAAAACCGGCCGGGGGTTCCGGCCGGTTGGAGGGCGTGGAGAAATTACTGCATTTCCACCGTGATGCCGGGGGGGAGCGGGGCGTGGTATCCCTTGTCGCCGCCGAACTTGAGGAAGTAGCGGTAGACCACCAGCAGACTTGCCAGTCCGGCGAGGCCAATGATCCCGCCGATGAGATAGATGTAGCGGTAGTCGTTGCCGATTACGTCGAGGAAGTAACCCACTGCCGGGGCGAGCGACATGGTGACGATCGCGTTGATCAGCATCATCGCCGAATTGAACTGGGCGAAGATGACCTTGGGAAACAGCCGCTGGCCGTAGGAGGCGGTCAGAGTGTTGAAACTCATGATCGCAATCTGCTGGACGAAAAAGACGATCGAAAATGACCGTATGTCTTTGATCAAGAAGCCGCCCACCAGCAGAATCACGCTCAAAATCGCCATCGAAACAATCCCCATCCGGAGCGGATGGTATTTGTCCGCCAGCATCCCGAGGAAGAAACTCATCACAAAGGCGACCATAAAAATCAGCGCCGTCAGTTTGCCGAAGTCGGCGAACGACATGTTGAGCTTTTTGACGAAGAAAATCACGTAGACGTTGATCGGCAGCACCGAAACCGCGCAGATCACAAACGCGGCGATCACCCAGCGGTAATATGGCAGCGAAAAGCACTGTTTGAAATAATCGACCGTCGAGCGCAGGGCGTTGCGGCCGGCGCTCCCGGTTTCTTCGCGCGGGATCGGGGGATATTCGCCCTCCTTGACCTTGAGGCACATGCTGAAGAGCCCGATGCCGTACAAAATCCCCAGCCCGCCAAAAATATAGAGCGCATGGCTCTCGGCATAGCCGAAAAGATAGTAGTTGAAGAGCACCGCGCAGATCAGACTGACCGCCCGGAACAGCGCCAGAAACCGCCCGATCAGCCCGGCCGGCACCACGTCATTGGCCAGCGCCACGAAAATCGAGTTGGCGAGGGTAGTCCCGAAGTCGAGAATGATCCAGAAAAAGGAAAAGGCGATCAGTTTCGCCATATTGAGCGAAATGACGTCTTCGCCGATGAGCCTTTGCAGCCACTCCCCCAGCGGCGCTGAGAAGCCGAGGCCGATCAACCCGATCACCACGAACGGCGTGGTGAAGAACAAAAACGGAATGCGCCGCCCGAATCTGCCGCGATGACGGTCGGACATGTAGCTGACGATCGGACCGAGGAAAATATTGGTGAAGTTGGGAAACGAGACGATCAGCAGACTATAGACCAGGTCGCTGACGCCGAACGATTTGACCATCAAGGCGGCGACGTAACCGACCGCGCGCTCCTTCATCGACCAGGTGAAGTCGCCCCAGAGCAGCCAGACGAAGAGCATCACGATGCCGGCGGTGGTGTAGGTCAAAGTTCCCGCGTGCCAAACCTTCGGCGCGGCCGCTTTCGTTGTCGAATCTTCCATCGGAAAGTACCTCAGTTATTGATAAAACCAATTCACTAAAGATAGCATCCGAAGCCGCGTCTGTCAAGTCGGAAAAGATGGAAAGAGTGATCCGGAAGCAACTTTCCGATCACTCGCGCAAGCTCAATCCTTGATCACTTCAAGCTTGCCTGCGTTGCGCCAGAGTAGAAGGCCGACCGCCACCGCGGCGAGCGCGAGCGAGCCGAAAAAGATCGCCCGGCGGGGCCACCGGATCGCGCCGCGATAGCCCGGCGTCGTTTGCTCCGCTGAGCCGGTGAACTCGGTGACCGCAAGGCCGGGACGGTAGTGCAGAACTTCGGCGGCGTCGTAGCGCGGCGTATTCATCGGCTCGCCGTAGGCACAGCGCAGTTGCCCGGCGGGTTTGACCAAAAAGAGGAGATCGACCGGGCCCCGGGCGGAGAGCTTGAGTTCGACCAGCGCCCGGTCGTCGCCGTTGTCGATTTCGAGGCGGCAGTTTTCAGCGCGAAAGCGGGCGGGGAGCCTGATCGTGGTATCGGTTTCGCCGGGCACTCCGGCGACCCGCCGGATTTTGCCGGTCGCGACCGGCTTTTCGCCGTCGCCGTAGAGCCGGTAGGTGCGGGCAAAGGACGCGGTGGCGCTGTCGATGGCGATCGACTCAAGCGGCACCCGGCCGGGCGAGAACTCGATTACGGAAAGCTTCTTGTCATGGCGAACCGCTTTCAGCGCAAGTTCGCGCGCGACCAGACGCGGCCGGGTCGGACGGCGCTCGCGGTTGAATAGTTTCACCTGATCGATCCGGGGCTCGGTGATAACGAGCTTTGTCTCCTGATAGTTGCGGTCGCCCGCCACCACTTTGGCATAGGGCGACTCGTTCACTTCGCGGTAATTCTCGATCCGCAGCAGGAATTTCCCCGCCGCGACCGGCTCGAAGTCAAAGGTGTCCTGCCGCAGCGGGAGTTTACCCGAGTAGTCGAAAAAAGGTTTGCGGAAAATCTCCCGGTGCGCTCCTTCGCTGTCAATGCGGAAAAGCCGCACGGTTTTGTCGAAGTCCCTGGCCGGGGTCTCAATCGTGAGCCGGGCGACCGCTTTGGCGTTGTCGGCGACTTCGACGGTGATTTCGACCGAGCCGTCGGGATTTCGCTTGAAAGCGGTCATTTTGGCCGCTTCCGGGGTGAAAAAGTCGGCTTCGGAGCCGGCCGCCGGTTCTTCGACCACCGCAAAGGGGTATTCGCGCCCGGTTTCGTCAAAGAGCCTGAGATCGCTCCCGATGCGGTCGCAGCGCCGGTACAATTCGGGTTCGACCCGGTAGATCGCGAGCGAAGCGCCGGAGGGTTTGGCGGTGAGCGTTTTGAAATACGGGAACTCCTGGGGCACGGCGGCGGCGAGGGTGGCGGCGGCGACGGCGAGGAGGGCGGCGATTTCAGTTTTCATTTTCGAACCTCGCTTTGAATCGGGTGTAGAACCAGGCTCCGGCCATCATCCCCGCGCCGATTAGAATACAACCCGCAATCCGGTAAAGGGTCGGCGCGCGGGCGAGGTCGAGGAAAAATATTTTGGCCCCGGTTACGGCGAAGAGCACCAGCCCGGCGATCCGGAGCGCCTTGACCTTGCGAACCACTCCCGAGCCAAGCATGGCAAGCGCGTAAACGCCCCACAGGATCGATACCGCCGCATTTGCCCCGCCGGGGTTGACGGCGGTGATCTGGTAACGTAGTTCAAGCGTGCTGTAGCCGAACCACACCGCCATCGCCGCCACCGCAAAAAACATCCGTGCCGGCGCGGCTTTGCCGGAGAAACTCCGCGTCGCCGCCGTCAGCAGCGCTACCGCGACCAGATATTCCACGGCGCGGAGCCATCCCCAGCCGCCATCGAACCGGACGGTCAGGATCGCCCCGACCATCAGAATGGCGACCCCGATCACGCTTGCGATCAGCGTCGCCGGGTGTTCGAACCGGCGGAAGAGCCGGGTGAGGAAAAAAAGATAGAGCGCTCCGGCGGTCAGGACTCCGGCGTGGGCGAATTGGGGCTCGCCGTTGCGGAGGAGGAGCGACATTTCGCCCAGAATGAAGATCAGCGAAGCTCCCCAGAGGAGGTAGAGCATGGTCTGCGACGGCGGGCTGTCGGCGGTTTCGCTGTCGCGTTTGCGGAGGAGGAAGTAGGCGCCCGCGAGGGCGAGCGAAAAGGTTCCGAAATTGACCAGCCGGTTGACCCAGTCGGCGTGGTCGCGGTGAAAGTAGCTGTTTTCGAGGTTGTAGCCCATCAGATACATCCCGGCGACCGCGAA
>JBFWIO010000353.1:0-3831 GCA_050255955.1 Victivallaceae bacterium | reverse complement strand
GCGGGAAGCCTCGTCGCCTATCTGACCGAAATCACCAACATCGATCCGTTGCGCTACAATCTCCTCTTTGAGCGTTTTCTCAACCCCGAGCGCGTCAGTCCGCCCGACTTCGACATCGACTTCTGCGAAAAACGGCGCGTCGAAGTGATCGAATACGTCCGCAAAAAATACGGCGAAGACTCGGTCGCCCAGATCTGCACCTACGGCGCCTTGAAGACCAAAGCGGTGATGAAAGACGTCGCCCGCGTCCTCGGCCACGATTTCGACTTCGGCAACCGCCTGAGCAAACTCGTCCCGGAAGACCCGAAAATGACCCTCAAAAAAGCGGTCGAGGGCTCCGCCGAACTCCGTGACCTTGTCGAAAACGACCCGCATGTCGAAGAGGTTTACAAATACGCCGAAGTCCTCGAAGGCCTGAACCGCCAGCTCGGCATCCACGCCGCCGGAGTGATCATCGGCGACCAGCGGCTCGACAACCTCGTGCCGCTCGCGACCGGGGCGGGCGGCGAAATCATCACCCAGTACACCGCGGTGCCGTGCGAAGAGCTCGGTTTGCTCAAAATGGACTTCCTCGGCTTGCGGACTCTGACGATCATCAAGAACGCACTGACGCTGATCGAGGAAAACCGCGGCGTCAAAATCAACATCGACAACATTCCATTGACCGATCCGAAGACTTTCGAGCTTCTCCAGCGCGGCGACACCGTCGCGGTGTTCCAGCTGGAATCGGGCGGGATGCAGAATCTCTGCCGCCAGTTCGGGGTGGAGACGCTTGAACACATCATCGCGCTGCTCGCCATCTACCGGCCCGGCCCGATGCAGTTCATTCCCGAATTTGTGCGCCGCAAAAAAGGCGAAGAGCCGATCATCTACGACCATCCGCTGATGGAGCAGTACCTGACCGAGACCTACGGCATCATGCTTTATCAGGAGCAGATCATGCAGGTCGTCCAGGTGCTGGCCGGTTTTTCGCTCGGCGGTGCCGACATCCTGCGCCGCGCGATCGGCAAAAAGAAGGTCGATGTGCTCGCCCAGCAAAAGGCCAAATTCGTCGAAGGCTGCGCCAAGACCAACAACATCGCCGAAGCGCTCGCCTCCACGATCTGGGACAAGATCGAAATGTTCGCCGGATACGGCTTCAACAAGTCGCACAGCGCCGCCTACGCGATGGTTTCGTACCAGACCGCCTATCTCAAGGCGAATTACCCGGTCGAATTCATGGCGGCGGTGCTGACCAGCGAAATCACCAACGCCGAAGAGATCTCGTTCCTGATCAGTGCCTGCCGCGAAATGGGGATCCGGATACTGCCGCCGGACGTCAACAGCAGTTTGATCGCATTCGGGGTGGACGGCGACACGATCCGTTTCGGGCTCGGCGCGATCAAAGGCGTCGGCGAAGGCGCGGCGGGCAAGATCATCGAATCGCGCCGCAGTGACGGCAAGTTCAAGGATTTCCGGAATTTCTGCGAACGCTGCGGCAGCGCGATGAATTCGCGGATGATGGAGCATTTGACCCGGGCCGGAGCGTTTGACAGTCTCGGGCTTCGCCGTTCGCAGATTCTGGCGATTGCCGAGCCGATGTTGAAGTTTTCGGCTTCGCGCGCGGCGGATCTGGCGCGCGGCCAGGCGTCGCTGTTTGACATGCTTGACGCGGGCGAGGTGGAGGAGAGTTGCACGGTGCCGATTCCGGACATCCCGGAATTTTCGGCGCAGGAGATTCTCGACAATGAGAAGGAGCTGCTCGGTTTTTACGTAACCGGCCATCCGCTTGATGCGTACAGCGAACTGGTGCGGGCATATTCGTCATTGCCGTTGCGGGAGATCGGCGGCGCCGCGGACAACTCGTCGGTGCGGCTGGCCGGCATGGTCGGCGCGTACACCCAGAAATTCGCCAAGGCGAGCGGCAAGCCGATGGGGGTGCTGATGCTTGAGGATCTCAACAGCACGGTCGAGTGCATGCTTTACGAGAGGACGCTGACCGCGATGAACGCTTCGGGCCTGACGCCGAAGCCGGGGATGCCGCTCCTGATCGAAGCTACGGTGAGCAAAAAGGACGACTCCGAGAGGCCGCGGATCATTGTCGAAAAGATCATGAATTTGCTGGAGGCGCCGACGTTTTATACGGAAGAGCTCCACATTCATTTGCTGGAGACCGAGCTTGACCGTGCGAAGCTGGAGGCGGTGTCGGCGTTGTGCCGGCGCAATCCGGGGACGGTCAAAACAGTGCTGTGCGTGGTGGACAAGGATGACACGGTAATATTCGTCGAGCTTCGCCGCGGGGGCTCGGTGGTGGTGACGCCGGAGTTGCTGGCGGGCTTGGACGAACTGCTCGGGCCGCATCATTACCGGTTGAAGGCCAAGCCGCACCAGAGTGAGCGGCCGCAGAACAAATGGCGGTCAAAGCCGAAAGAAACCGACAAGGCGTAATTGCCAAAAGCCGATCAAGGCTGTATAGTATGGCAAAAACATACTTCCGGCGGAGGAATCCGACCGGTCATGACATCAAGGAGCAAGAGGTTCGAGAATGGCATTCAACATGATCAAAGTTCCCGCCGGCGACAAAATCACTGTGAACTCGAAGGGGGTATTGCAGGTTCCCGACCGTCCGATTGTGGGTTTTATTGAGGGGGACGGGATTGGGGCGGACATCACCGCGGCGAGCATGCACATTTGGCAGCATGCGATGAAAAAGGCTTACGGTAACCGCAAAGAGATTGTCTGGATGGAAATTTACGCCGGGGAAAAGGCGAATACGGTTTACGGCAAGGAGATCTGGCTGCCGGATGAAACGCTTGAAGCGGTCCGCGAATTTCTGATTGCGATCAAGGGTCCTTTGACCACGCCGGTCGGGGGGGGGATTCGTTCGCTCAATGTGGCATTGCGGCAGATTCTCGACTTGTACGTTTGTCTGCGTCCGGTGCGTTATTTCAACGGGGTGCCTTCGCCGGTGAAGGCGCCGGAGAAGACCGACATGGTGGTGTTCCGTGAGAATACCGAGGACATTTATGCCGGGATTGAGTGGAACGCGGGAACGCCTGAGGTCAAAAAGGTGATTGACTTTCTGCAGCGTGAGATGGGGGTCCGCAAGATCCGTTTTCCGGAGAGTTCGAGTATCGGGATCAAGCCGATTTCGCGTGATGGTTCGGAGCGTTTGATCCGGGCGGCGATCCGTTATGCGCTGGACAACAAGCGGCGCAATGTGACGCTGGTGCACAAGGGTAACATCATGAAGTTCACGGAGGGTGGCTTCAAGAACTGGGGTTACGACTTGGTGCGTCGGGAGTTTGCGGATGTGGCGGTGGCGTATCCGGATTTGGTGAACGGGGTGGTGCCGGCGGGGAAACTGTTGGTGAAGGACTGTATTTGCGATGCGTTTTTGCAGCAGATTTTGTTACGTCCGGATGAATATGATGTGATTGCGACGCCGAATTTGAATGGCGACTATGTATCGGATGCGTTGGCGGCGTGTGTGGGGGGAATTGGGATTGCGCCGGGGGCGAACATCAACTATTTGAGTGGTCATGCGATATTTGAGGCGACGCACGGGACGGCGCCGAAGTATGCGAATCTGGACAAGGTGAATCCGTCGTCGCTGGCGTTGTCTGGGGAGATGTTGTTGCGGCACTTGGGATTTTTTGAGGCGGCGGACTTGGTGATGGCGGGGATTGAGCGGGCGATTAAGGATCGGGTGGTGACGTACGACTTTGCGCGCCAGATGGAGGGGGCCAAGGAGGTCTCGTGCTCGGGCTTTGCCAAAGCCGTGGTCGAGCGGATGTAAAAAAAAATAAAAAAAGCGCCGCAGGCTCAAAAAAAAAGAAAAAAAAGCGCGAA
>JBFWIO010000352.1:0-3833 GCA_050255955.1 Victivallaceae bacterium | reverse complement strand
CGCACCGGCGTGATCATCACCGCCAGCGAAAACCGCGCGGCGAAATACCACAGCGCCGGCAACACCGGAATCAGATAGCGCGTCCCGTACGCCCACCCGCCATATTCGCTGGTGCAAACAAGATAGAATATCACAATCGCCGCCGTTGCCGCCGCCAGCGCCCGTTCCGCCGGGTCAAGCTTGCAACCGCCGAACCCGAAAAACACCGGCAGCGCCAGCAGCGTCAGCGGCTGATACGAGAAAACCCCCCGGTTGCCGAACAGCGCCTCCCAGACGTACTCCGCAAAATTCTTTTCGGCAAAGCCCCCGGCGATGTTGAACGTCCCGCCGCTCTGGTGGAGATAAAGCGGCAATACCGTGCCATATCCCAGGTAATTGACCGCCGCGCCCAGCAAGATCATCGCGACACCACCCGCGCCGTACCGCAGAAACGCCTGATATTTGCCGCTTCGCCGCAACGCGAGAAGGTAAAAAATCCCGCCGGCCACGCCGAGCATCGCCCCCACCGGAATCTCCACCGTCAGCGCCGCCCCGGCCAGCAACCCCGCCGCCAGCGGCCGATTTGAGCGCAAAGCGAGAAACCAGCCCAGCAGCAGCAGCGCCGCCGGGGTATGATTGTTGATCACCACCGCGTAACTGAAGAGCCAGCTCCCCAGCACCAGCGACAGCACAAAGAGATATTTGACCGCGTTACTCCCCGCCAGCGGCCGCAGCGCGGTGAGAAAAAGGAAGTAAATCGCCAAGTTGATCCCGGTGAAAATGAAAAAATTGACCAGATAGATCGAAAGGCCGTAGTGTTCCTCAAAGTTGAGGCCGAAAAGAGTATGCGGAATTTTGTAGAGAAGCCCGATCGCCAGCGCCGGTACCGGCGGCTTGTCGGAATAAACCTTGCCGTCGATCACCGTCCGGTCCACGGTGCGGAATACTTCGCCGTCAATCGCAAAGGTGTTCTGCTCGGCCACCGCGCGGATCAGTGCGAAACGGGTTGAGTCATTCCCCGCCAGCGATACTTCGGTTTTGGCGTAACAAAGTCCGAGAAGAACGACCAGAATCGCACCAAAAATCACCAGTTTGCCAAAATAACGGTCGAATCCGTCATTTTTAAAGTGACGGAGACTCTCCGCCGATTCTTCCGTCATTTCTGCATCCTCCTGATCGATAGAATCCTGCAAATCCGTCAACACACCATCAAACTTCCCGGCGGTAGGAAAAAGCGGCGCCGATGGTCGCCGCGTCGGCATAAGCGAGATTCGCTCCGGCGGGCAAGCCGGAAGCCACCTGGGTGATTTTGACCCCCGATGTTTTGAGGAGATCGGCGAGGTAAACCGCGGTCGCCCGGCCCTCGACATCGGAACTCAACGCCAGAATCACTTCGCTGATTTCGCCCCGCCCCACCCGGTCGAGCAACTGTCCGGTACTGAGGTTTTCGCCGTTTTCGCCGTCCAGCGGCGACAGCCGGCCGCCCAGGACGTGATAAAAGCCGCGGAACTGCCCGCTTTTTTCGATGGTGAAAATCTGCTGCGGTTCCTCGACCACGCAGACCAGGCGGCGGTCGCGGCCGGGCGCGGCGCAGACCCGGCAGAGCTCCCCCGCCGCCGCCCACGCCCCGCATTCGGGACAACGGCCGATCGCGGCGGGAAGTTCGCGCAGTGCGACCGAGAGCTTGTCAAGTTTGCCCTCGGGCCACCGGAGCATCGCGAGCGCCATGCGCTCGGCGCCGCGGCGGCCGACGCCGGGAAGGCCCTTCAAGAGTTCGATCAGCGCTTCGAGCGCCTCCGGATATTCCGCGGTGTTCATCGTTTATTTCTTCTTTTTGTCTTTCGCCTTGTCTTTTGCCTCCGGGTCGCCGATGATCGTCGCCTCGGCGTGCATCGAGCGCATCCACAAGATGCCGAGCCCCCACCAGCCGTTGCAGTCCGACATGTAGCGGGCGTTCTCAATTTTTTCGCCGCCGACCTTGTTCTGCGCCGCGTAGAGCATCGAAGTCATGTAGCCCTTGCGCAGATAATCTTTGAACATCAGGAACCGGTAGAGATTCGGCACATGCGGTTTCCCCGACCAGATCGGGAGGTAATAAAAAAGATAGAGCCCGCGGTTGGAAACCTTGGCCGCCGCCAGCGCCCGGCCGCCGGTCTCGGCGACGAGCGACTGGGACGGCGGATAAGTTTCGAGCGTCGAAGTCGCCGCGATGCACCCGCTCAGCAAAAACACCATCGCCGACGATGCCGCAAGCATCCGGAGCTTTTTCATCTACTTTTTCTCCATCAGTTTAAAGATATCCGAAAAGGCCTGTCGCAATTCATCCTCCGCCATCGGTTTGATCAATTCGTCGCCCCTCGTCACCTCCACCTCGTCCGGCAGCAGCCCGAGAAAGCCCGAGGGGATCTGGATGCGCGACAACCCCCGTTGCATTCGCGACGCCGCACGGATCAGGAAAAGTTTCTGCTTGGCCCGGGTGATGGCGACATAAAAAAGCCGCAATTCCTCCTCGGTCGAGCCCTCCTCCACCGCACGCTCGTGGGGGAAAATACCGGTTTCGAGCGCCACCACAAAGACCACCGGGTACTCCAGCCCCTTGGCCGCGTGGACGGTCGAGAGGGTCACCGCGTCGGCGTTCTCGTCGCCGTCGGTGCGGTCATTCTCTTCGAGCAGGGCGAAGCTCTCCAGATATTCGCCGAGCGTCACCGGCGCGGCGGCGCGGGCCTCGAACTGGGCCACCGCGTTGATGAATTCATCGACGTTCTCGCGCCGTTTCAGCGCGTCGTTGAAGTCCTTGTACATCCGCTGCAAACCGCCGGTGTAGCCGGCTTCGCGCAGGAATTCGTGAATCTTGCGGGCCAGGCCGCCGGGTTCGGCAAAGAGCCGCCGGTATTCGGCGAAAACTCCGGCAAGCTCTTTCGCCGCCGCCGCCCCCTTGCCGCCAAGCGCGGTCAGAAACTCTTCGTCGTCAAGCAGCTCGACCATCGGACGCCGGGTCCGCAAATGGAGCGACTTGAGGAGATTTGCCGCCTTTTCGGCCAGTCCGCGCGGCGGGGTCGCCAGAATCCGCAGGAGACTCTGGTCCTCGCGCGGGTTGACGAGGAGTTTCAAATACGCCACCGCGTCCTTGATCTCCTTGCGCTTGAAGAACTCCTGACCGCCGACCAGGCGGTAGGGAATGCCCTGGCCCCGCAACGTTTGTTCGAGCTGGCGCGACAAATGGTTGGAGCGGTAGAGAATCGCGAAATCGCGGTATTTGCGGCCCGGGAAGTTGCCCATTTCCTGCTTGATCATCGCCCCGATGAAGTCGGCTTCCTCTTCGCCGCTGCCGACTTTGACCACCCGCACCGGGTCGCCCTCGCCGAGCGCCGACCACAGCGCCTTGTCGTGCCGCCTGGCGTTGCCGGCGATGGCGGCGTTGGCGGCGCCGAGGATGCGCGAACTGGAGCGGTAGTTCTGCTCAAGCTTGACCACTTTGGCCCCCGGGAAGTGCTGCGGGAAGTCGAGGATGTTCTCGATATTCGCGCCGCGCCAGGAGTAGATGCTCTGATCGTCGTCGCCGACCACGCAGAGGTTGCGCCGTTCGCCGGCGAGCATTTTGACCAGCGTGAACTGGGCATCGTTGGTGTCCTGGTACTCATCGACCAGCAAATAGCGGTAGCGCTCGCGGTAATGCTCAAGCACGTCGGGGAAATCGGTGAACAGCCGGTGAACCAGCAGCAGCATGTCGTCGAAGTCAACCATGTTCTGCATTTCCAGCATCGACTGGTATTCGCCGTAGAGCGTGCCCGCCGCGATTTCAAAATCGTACTCCGCGGCGTCGCGGGCGTCGCGGGCCGTAAGCAGCTTGTTTT
>JBFWIO010000351.1:0-3834 GCA_050255955.1 Victivallaceae bacterium | reverse complement strand
CGCTGGAAAAAATAATAAAATAAAAAAAAAAGAAAAAAAGCGCGAAGCGCCCAAAAAAATAAGAAAGCGCGAAGCGCCAATCCCGCCCTCCATCGTACGGAGTCGCCGTCCAGGGGGCGAACACCCCTGGTCGCTCCGGCTCCACCGGAGCGAAGCTAAGCGAAGCGCTCCCCCCTACGCGGGCGGAGCCCGCACCTCTCTGCGGGAGCGAGGTCGGCAGCCGCGTCACGAAGTGACCGGCGAACGACATCGAGCGAAAGCAGGCCGGGGTGGCAACCTTGGGATACCGGAGAAGGTTTCGCACGGAGGCACGGGGGCACGGAGGGGGGAAGTTTTGGGATAGGGTATCGGGGGTGGGCGCTGGCGCGGCTGGTCGCTCCGACACCTGTCGGCGTCGGAGCTCGGGCCGGGCGAACTACGTTGGATGCCGCTACTGGCTACCCGCGACAACGGAGCGGCGATAGTCAAAGGCGCAGTGCGCCCGCCCGGAGCGGGGGAGGTGAGGTTTCACCTCACACTCCACCAAAGGGCTCCGCGCCCTTTGGAAACCGCGCAAGGGCGCGGCCCTTGACCGGGGTACTGGCGCTTTGGCACGCACGGACAACAGAAAGCATGGCGATAAAATGAAACGACTCACACTGGTCGCAGCGCTCCTCCTGGCCGCCGCGAATCTCTCCGCCCTCACCTCCGGCGACGACGCCATCGAACTGCGCGACCTCGAATACCTCGCCAACGGCCCCGTCGCCCTGACCCCGGCCAAAGTTGACGACAGCCGCAAAGACTATCTGCGCATCCTCGTCGTCGCCCGCGCCTCCCACGACGGCAGCCGCGATGCCCTGCCGCTCATCAACGACCTCGCTTTGCGCTTCCCCGACGCCAAATTCGTGGTGATCTCCCCCGACCCGGCAAGCGAAGTCAAAAAACTCTTCGACCCCCACAAAAATATCAACTTCGCCGCCGCCGTCGATACCAAAAAAGAAAACTCCAGACTCTATATGGGCAGCGGCGCCGTCTACCCCCGCGCCTTTGTCATCAACTATCAAGGCAAAATCATCTGGGACGGCGAAGTCATCGACCTTGAAGAAATGCTGACCCGCTTCCAGAACGGCACCTTTGATCCCGATATTCAGAAAAAAATCTCCCCCGCCTTGCAGGATCTCCAGTCCCGGCTCCGCAGCGGCGAAGACCGCATGGCCGCACACGCCACCAAAAATGTGCTCGAACTCGACCCCGGCAACGCCGCCGCACTGCGAATGCGTATTTTTATGCTCGAAAGCACCAATCGCGTCGCCGACGCTTGGTCGCTCGCCGGAGAAGAACTGAAAAAATCACCGAAAAATCCGCGGCTTTATCTGCTGCTGCTCGACCTCGCCTCGCGCCATGCCGGACTGTCCGCCGAATTGCCCAAAGTTGCGGCGAACTACCTTGCCTCGACCTCGCCCAATTCGGCTTCAGACGGGGCGGTGGCGTGGAATCTCCTCAACGGCTATCCCTTTGACCCCGAACTCCTGCGCCTCAGCGGTCTGATCGTCGCCCGCTCGCTTCCCGAAGCGATCAAGCACAAACCCGAACTCGGCGACGCCGACCTCTTCAGCGCCACCGCACTCTATTGCAGCCGGATCGGACGACTCGACAAAGCCTGTATGTACCAGCAGAAAGTCTGCTCGGTACTGGAGAAAATCGCGCCGCACCGCCTCGACGCGGCAAAGAAATTGGAAGCGTATTACCTTCAGGCAAAGGATTTCGGAAAATGAAAAGGAAACTTTCGCTGCCCGTTGTGCTGCTCGGGACGCTGCTGCTGATCGGCGGCTGCCGGACCGTCGCCAATTATTTCTTCCCAATCGCGCCCTATGACCAGAAAACCAGTTTGACCAATCTCAAAATGATCGGACTGGCGATGAATGTCTACGCCGACGCCAACCGCGACCAGCTCTGCAACCGGCCCGGTGTTGATGGATTTAACCTGCTGGCGTATCAGTATATCCGAAATTTTGACACCTTCGTTGCTCCCTTTGACAGCCGGCGCGACAAAGGCACGCTCGATATTCCGATGCGCGAGGAACAGATTTCCTACGCCTGGCTCGGCGACCGGCTCGGCGTCCCGCGCAAGGAAGTCAAAACTCCCCATTCCGTGCCGATCGCGCTGGAGAAACCATGGATTCGCACCGACGACGTGGTCGGAGTGCTCTACCTTGACGGCCACGTCGGACTGCTCGGCGGTGAATTTTATACCTGCGAGGAAGTGGTGCAAAGACTTCGCGGCGAGAGCAAAGAACCGTATTGGGACGGCATCGTCGAGAGCGCCCGCGCGGTCGATCGCGCCAGAACCCCCTGACCGGTCTTGGCGACAGCGGCGCGAGTTGCTATTTTCCCGGAAAATTTCCGCAAAGTTGCTTGTTTAAAGCCTCACCGGGTGGTATATTAACGCTATAAATAGTACATGCTGTAATGGCGTTTTCGGACGTTACCGAATGAAAGGATGTTATGAGCGATTTGAGCAGCCGGGATTTTCCCGCAAGTATTGAAGACATCATGCATACTGCGTATTTGCAGTACTCCTTGAGCGTCAACGTCGGACGCGCGATCCCGGACGTCCGCGACGGCCTCAAGCCGGTCAACCGCCGGATTCTCTATGCGATGAAAATGCTGGGCCTGACCAAGTCCCACGCCACCGTCAAGTGCGCCCGCGTAGTCGGCGAAGTGATGGGGAAATATCACCCCCACGGTGACGCCGCGATTTACGACTCGATGGTTCGCCTGGCTCAGGATTTTGCGATGCGTTCGCCGCTGATCGAGGGGCAGGGGAACTTCGGGAGCATCGACGGCGACCCGGCGGCGGCCAGCCGCTACACCGAGTGCCGGATGGAGCGCCTCGCCGAGGAATTGCTCGCCGACATCGACAAAGACACCGTGGACATGATCCCCAACTTCGACGAATCCGAAGAGGAACCGTCGGTGCTCCCCGCCTCCTTTCCGCACTTGCTGGTCAACGGCAGCACCGGGATCGGGGTCGGTATGGCGACCAATATTCCGCCCCACAACCTCGGCGAAGTGATCAACGCCACCATCGCTTTGATGGAGAATCCCAAAGCCACGGTCGATGAGCTTATGGAGCACATTCCCGGCCCCGACTTCCCGACCGGCGCGATCATCCGCGGGCGCTATTCGCTGCGCCAGATCTACAGCACCGGCCGCGGCAGCGTCCGTCTGCGTTCGCGCGCCGACATTATCGAAAAAGACGGCCGCGAACAGATCATCGTCTCCGAAATCCCCTACGCGGTCAACAAGGAACAACTGGTCAAGAAGATCGCCGACCTGGTTTCGGACAAGAAGATCACCGGCATTTCCGGTCTTCGCGACGAGACCAGCAAACGCACCGGCATCCGGATCGTGATCGAAATCAAGCGCGGCGCCATGGCTTCGGTGGTGTTGAACCAGCTTTACGCCCATACTCTGCTTGAGACCAGCATCGGTTGCACCATGCTGGTGGTCGATCACAACCGTCCGCGGGTGATGAATCTTCAGGAAATATTGCAGGCGTACATCGACCACCGGCTCGAAGTGGTCACCCGCCGCGCCACGTTTGAACTCAACAAAGCCAAGGCCCGGGCTCATATCCTCGAAGGCTTGCTGCTCGCTCTCGCCAATCTTGACGAAGTGGTCGAGATCATCCGCAAGTCGCGCACCAAAGCCGAGGCCGCGGCGGCGCTGATGGAGCGCTTCAAGCTCACCCAGCTTCAGGTCGATGCGATTCTCGAAATGCGGCTCCACCAGCTGACCGGCCTTGCCATCGAGGACGTGCAGAACGAATTTAACGAGCTGATGAAGCGGATC
>JBFWIO010000350.1:0-3837 GCA_050255955.1 Victivallaceae bacterium | reverse complement strand
CCCCGCCGCACCGAGATCGTCGAATCGCTGCGCAAAATCGACCGCAAGTCGGCCGCGCTCAACAACATCAAGGTCGGACTCGACCGCAAGAACGGCTACATCGGCACCGGGCTCAAGAGCGACGACACCTTGCTCTGCAACGAATTCGACCATCTCCTATGCGTCGAAAAGAGCGGCCGTTACAAGATCATCGACCTTCCCCCGGACAAGCTATTCATCGGTAAATTCTACGAGTGCCGCCGCCACGACCCCGCGGTGGAATTCGGGGTCATCTATTCTGACGGCAAAAGCGGTAAATTTTACGGCAAACGCAGCACCATCGGCTCTTTCATCAAGGATAAAGAGTATAATCTTTGTCCCGACGGGTGCAAGCTTGAACTATTGACGCCCCGCACCGACGCGGTCTATACGCTCCTCTCCGGCGGGCGCGGCAGTCAGGCGACCGAATTGAATCTGCTGACTCTTCCGGTGCGTTCGCCAAAGGCCCGCGGCCTCCTGATCAGCACCAAAAAAGTGGCCAAGATCACCCATCTGCGCTACCTCGACGAAGCCGAAGCCGCCCAGTTCCGGAATGCCGTCTCCGAAGAAGTGACGGAGGAGGAAGTCATTGAAGTCGAGGAACAAATAACCGAGATCGTTGAAAGTGACGGCGAAGTGACGGAGATTGTTTCCGTCAAAATCGAAGTGACGGAAAGTTGCGAATCCACCTCCGTCACAGTCGAGCCCCCGCTGCCGGTCAAAGTTTCCCGGCCCCGCAAAACCAAACCGGAGCCGCCAGTGGAGCCAACCCCGGAACCGCCCCCCGTCGAAGAGCTGATGCCGGCCCCGGCCGCCCCGCCGGAGCCCGCGCCCCCGCCGCCCAAGGTCGCCAAGGTCAAAAAAGAAGCTGCCGGGGAACCGGCCGCCCCGCCGCCGTCCGTCGCCGACGAAGACCTCGGCATCGTCCAGCCTGAATTCGGCTTCTGATCTCCTCCGAAAGCGCTTCCGATTCGACGGCGGCGAAAATTCACGGCTCTCCGGGAAACCTGGAATCAAAGCGCACGGACGCTGGCGCGTTCGATCAACTCGTAATCGACCAGCAGGTCGCCTGGCGCGGGCTCGCCGCGAATCTGAATTTCCAGAATGTCGAGCGCACGGCGGACGATTTCCGGGATGTTCTGGCGAATGGTGGTCAACGGCGGCACCGCATAACGGCTGGTGGTGGTGTCTTCGTAGGTGATGACCGAGAGCTCGCCGGGAATCCGCACCCCGCCGGCACCGAGCAGAGCGGGAACCGCGAGGCTGTTGCTTTCACCGTTGACGATCAATGCCGACAGTCTTTCGCGGCGGACGAATTCGATGATTTCACCGATCCGGTCGGATTCGATCAGATACGGAGTGCCGCCGGGGCAGTCGCGCCGGAAATATTGGCGGAATGCCTGAAGCCGGGTGCGCACGGTGCGGCTGCCGGAACGGCGGGAGAGCAAGTCGTCGATGTTGCCGGAACTGACTTCGGGACGGACGGAGCGAATGCCGATGCGAGAAAGCAGAAACCCGATCCGGCGGTGGCCGCGGGCGGTCAGATAGTCGAGCGCGAGGCGGACGCCCTGCGCGTCATTGCCGGAGACCGAAGCGATGTTGTTCATCCGGTTGGGGTCGGTGTTGAGGCAGACCAGCGGCAGCAGCTGCTCCTCGGCCCAGCGGCGCTCGAAGCCGCTCCGGCTCATCAGCGAAAACGCACCCGCGAAATTGGCGGTTGAGAGGAGTTGCTCGCCCCCCTCCATAATGATCTGGGCGTGGTAGTTGCGCCGTTCAAATTCGTCGAAGATCGCCTGCTGCATCATGGTGATGTAACTCAAAAAGGCGGTCTCTTTCTGGAGAATGACGGCGATGTGACGGACTTTGCCGAGATAGTTCATTTCGCGAGCGATCCGGAGCACTTTTTCGCGGACTTCGGCCTTGACCCAGGGGCCGGAACGGAGCACCCGCGAAACAGTCGCCTGGGAGACTCCCGCGGCGGCGGCGATGTCCTGTTCGGTAATCATGTTGCACCTCCGGTTGCGGCTGGTTCGGAACCTGCTACAAAATAGCCCGGGAATGGCGGAATACAAGGTTTTTATTCAGGTCTTATTCAGGTTTTTTCCTGACAAAAATTTGTTTTTGAATACGGTCCGGCCTATAATAGCACAAGAATGTAACGTGTTGTTGTCAGGAATGTAAAAAGAGGACCGAAAGATGCGAAAGGCTTTTACTTTGATTGAACTACTGGTGGTGATCGCGATCATTGCGATTCTGGCCTCGATGCTGCTGCCGGCGCTCAACAACGCCCGCGAGTCGGCGCGTTCGACCCAGTGCCTCAACCAGCTGCGCCAGCAGGGAAGTTTCTTCGCCCTCTACGAAGCCGAAAACAAAGTCATCCCGTCGCCCCGGATCGAACTCGGCGGCGCGCTCCTCGGCAGCGCCAACTGGAACACCAACTGGCTGGACATCCTGGCCCGGTCGCAGGGAATGAAGTCGGCCTTTGTGCAAACTCCGGCGGGCTCGGGAGTATACATCCCGGTCAAGCTTTTCAACTGCCCGTCGTGGAAAAAACCGGTGGTCAGTTACATGAAACACTACGGCCTCAACGACTATCTCGGCTGGATCCCGCTCTCCAAAATGCGCAGTCCGTCGCGCAAAATCCTAATCGCCGAAACCAACAACTACGTCTACGTCAACAGCTCGACCAACGGCGTCGACAACGTCGACTTCCGCCATAAGGAGCGCGGCAACTATCTCGCCTGCGACCTCCACGTGGCGACGCTCCCGGTCACCGCGCGGGACACGCTCCGCAAAGGATATTTATTCCGGCCCGACGAAATCGTGCTGACTGAAATCGGAAAGTGATGATCATGAAAAAAATTGTCGTTCTCCTCGGATTGTTGCTCGCCGCGCTGCTTACGCTCAGGGCCGAAGTGCTGAGTGAAAATGATTTCGCCACGTTGCGGCGGCAGCTGACGGCCTTTCACGCCGGGCGCGAGGGCAACGTCGACGAGGCGGAGAAGTATCTCCGGGAAATCCGGCCCGACGGCTCCTGGAGCGACCTTGACTATCAGAACACCCAGCCCGGCCGCTGGCCGACCCAGCGCCATCTGGCCCGCGCGCGGCTGCTGGCGCTGGCGTATGCCGACCCGGCCAGCCGGCTTGCGGGCAGGCCCGAGCCCGCCGCCGCCGCCCGCCGCGCGCTTGAATTCTGGATCAAAAACGACTTCAGGAACCCCAACTGGTGGCCGATGCAGATCGGCGTCCCGCAGACCATCGCCGCCACCTTGATCATGCTCGGCGACCAGGCCCCGCCGGAGCTGGTCGCGCGGGCCCGGCCGCTCCTCGAACGGTCCAAGCCGGGGATGACCGGCCAGAACCGGGTATGGCTGTCGGCGGTGCATGTGCTCAAGGGCATGGTCTACCGCGACGCCGATATGGTCAAGAGCGGCCGCGACGTGATTTTTGAGGAACTGGCGATCGCGCCGCGCGACCGGGAGGGGCTGCAGCCGGACTGGAGTTTTCACCAGCACGGACCGCAGCACCAGTTCGGCAACTACGGCCTTGGCTTTGTCGACAGCATGGTGCAGTGGGGCACGATTTTCGCCGGGACGCCGTTTGCAATGACCCCGGAACAGGCCGCTTTGCTCCGCAATTACCTCCTCGACGGCACCGCCTGGACGATTTACCGGGGTAATATGGACATCAGCGCTTGCGGCCGCCACCTCTTCCGCAACTCCTCGTTGGAAAAGGCCAATTCGGCGTTCAAGTCGGCCATGTTGGCAGCGAAATTCGACGACGCGGGAGCGGCCAAACTGGAAGCCTTCGCCAAAGGCG
>JBFWIO010000349.1:0-3899 GCA_050255955.1 Victivallaceae bacterium | reverse complement strand
CTGATCGAGTTCGCTTTGATCGGACGGCTGGTACTGGGCTATCTGATTCTGCGGGCGCTGCCGTTGTTCGCCTTCGGCATTATTCTTTATCGTCGCCGTGAAATGGGATTGATCATACGAAAATGAACCGATTCAAAACATTATTGATGTATTTTATCCTGACGATGGTGACGCTGACCGTGATTTTCGGCATTTCCCGTACCGAAAAGAACCTCGACCGGCTGATCCGTGAACATCACCTGCGCTTTACCGGGCAGATCCAGAACGCGCCGCCGCTGGTGGCGTTCACCACGGTCGCGCTGGGGAGCTTCCGCGGCCTGATCGCCGACTTGCTGTGGTTCCGAGCAGGCGGCTTGCAGGAAAAAGGCAACTACTTTGAAATGGTTCAGCTGGCGCGGTGGATCACCGATTTGCAGCCGACCTTTTCGGGGGCGACAGCCTATCTTGCCTGGAATATGGCCTACAACATTTCGGTCACCTGTTCCGACTTTGGCGACCGCTGGCGTTGGGTCAACGAGGGGATCAAACTGTTGCGCGACCGCGCGCTGCTTTATAATCCCGAAGATCCGGTGCTCTACAAAGAACTCGGATGGATCTATCAGCACAAGCTCGGCAATATCCTTGATGACGCCAATTTATACTACAAAAACCAGATGGCGCTCGAGATGACCACGGTATTGGGCGGCAAGCCCGATCTCGAGGGTATGGTTGCCGCGCCGGCGACTGAGCGCGAATTTATGGCGAGATACGCCGAGACCGCGAAAATCTGGAGTGCCGCCGCCGATTCCGGGTACAAGGATTACGCCGAGCTCTACGCCGCGTTCAAGGCGAATGATGCCGAGTTGCCGGCGAAATTCGTCGCCAAACTCGACAATCCGGCGCTGGCGAAGGATCTCACCGACTATTTCCGCGCCACTTATCTGCGCGAAAAGTTCAAGCTCGATCCCAGAGTGATGAAGGAGATCGACCTCAAGTACGGCAAACTCGACTGGCGGGTGCCCGAATCGCAGGCGATCTACTGGGCGACCATGGGGCTCAAGAAGACTCCCGGGCATCGCGACCTCAACTGCGAACGCATGATCACCCAGTCGCTTTACGAAGCTTTCCGCAGCGGCCGGCTGCTGATGATCGACCCCAAGAACTTCGAGAGTGTGGTTTCAGTGCCGAATCTGGAATTGGCCGACTCGGTCAAACGGACGTTTGACGAAACTTACGAGGCGAACGACAAGCAGTTCACGTTCCTTTCGGCCAAGATCAACTTCATGAAGGAAGCGATCACCATCCTTTTCAACTACGGCAAGTTCAGCAAGGCCGAGGAATACTTCAAAGAGTTGCGCAAGATCGACGCCGAACCGCGCGGGATGACGCTGGAAGACTTCGTCATGAAGCGCTGGGCGGAGAACGTTCGCGACGCGACGGTGAAGAAGGCCAACGACGTGATCAGCGGGCTGATTTTCCGCAGTCTCTTTTATCTTGTCCACGGCGACACCGACGCCGCGGTGGCCAATGAGCGGATTGCCCGTTACATCTACAATTCGTACATGAAGCATACCGCCGAAGGCCAAAAAGAACGGGTCGGGCTGCTGCCCTACGCCGATATCAAGCGCGCGGTGGTCGAGAACTGCATCAAGACATTCCCGCCGGCGATGGTGACCATCCTCAAAGCAAAAATTGAAGAGGAACAGGCCGCCGCCGAAGCCGAGAAGAAAAAACCATAAAGCGAGAGGATGAATGAGAGAATCTGACGATTCCGAGCCTGGAGGTAGCCGATGACCATATTGGTTGCCAGTATTTCGGTTGCTTTGCTGGTTTCCGCGCTGTGCTCATTGCTGGAAGCCGCGTTGCTGAGTCTGACGCCGAGTCAGCTTGCGCAAATGCATGCCAAATTCCCCAAGGCCAGTGAAAGTTGCCGCCACCTCAAGCAGGATATCGGCAAGCCGCTGGCGGTGATCCTGATCACCAATACCGCCGCCCATACCATCGGCGCGGCGGTGGCGGGAGCGGAATTCGGCGAAATATTCGGGGCCCGATGGCTGGGATTGTTCTCTCTCGCTTTTACGCTGGTGATGATCCAGTACACGGAACTGTTGCCGAAAACGATCGGGGTGCGGTTCAACCAGACGGTGATGAGCGTGGCGGCGATGCCGCTCTCGGTCATGGTGCTGGTGATGACGCCGCTGATCAACCTGACGCGCTGGCTCAATTGGCCTTTTGAGCGGCATACCGCCCGGCACAAGCCATCGACCGTCGATGAAATCGCCGCGCTGGCGGCGATGGCGCGCAGTTCCCAGCAGATCAGCACCCGGCAGGAGCGGATCATCAATGCGGTGCCGCTGTTGTCGCAGCGGACCGCCGAACAGGTGATGCTGCCGGTCGAGAATATTTCATTTATGTCGACCGAGCAGAGGTTGACCGATGCGATCAACTGGAGTGTCAACGACTTTCACACCCGTTACCCGGTTTGTGAAAACGGCGACCGCAACAAAGTGGCAGGTTACGTCAACTTCAAGGAAGTGGTGGCGGCCTACCGGACCAATCCTGACCGGGGGACACTGCGGGATATTATGCGGCCGATCAGTTTTGCGTCGCCGTCGGAATCGGGGAGCTTGCTGCTGGAGCGCTTCGTCACCCAGCATTGCCACATGGCGATCATCCGGGATGAGAAGACCGGCAAAACGCTCGGACTGGTGACGCTTGAGGATGTGGTGGAGGAATTGCTCGGCGATCTTGACGATGAATTCGACCCGTTGCCGCGGACGTTTTACTCGCCTTCGGAAGGGATCTGGATTGTCGGCGGGGGACTGCCGATGACTTTGCTTGGACGTGAAACCCGTTTGCCGCTGCCGAAGCGGACCGAACCGGTAGCGGTCTGGTTTGCCCGGATGCTGAAACGGCCGATCCGGGTCGGCGATGTGTACCGGGCCGGCAATGCGGAGTTTTTTGTCCGCAAACTGCGGCGCGGCCGGGTGGTTGAGTTCATGCTGAAAAAAATGATTGCGCAGGGGTGACAGAGATGTGGATGAGAAAAATAATGATGATCGCAGTTGCCGCCAACGCGCTTTTGTGCGGCTGCGTCAGTGTGGATTACGTCGGACAGCAGTTCCCGGAAATCGAAGAGGACGAGCCGGTGGTGATTTTTCGCCAGAACAGCGATTACCCGGCGTCCGACTACAAGGTGATCGGCCGGGCGACTTTCAATGCTCCCGACGGTTATTCCTCGATCGAGCTCGATGAGAAGATCGAGGACACTGCCCGCGGCTACGGTGCCGAAGCGGTCAAGGTGGTCAGTGTTGAGCGGTTGTTGATCGGTTCGGATTATATCCAGCCGTCGAGTTCGCAGAAACCGGTTTCGATCACCCAGGGAACGACCGGGCTCAGCAACGACGGGACACAGTTGTATACCGACTCCTTCGGCGATCAGGTCAGTATGGCGGGAACCCGGGTCAATCGCTATGAAATGGTAGCCAAGACGCTGTTCCTGATCAAGCGCACCCGGTACGAAAAGCTGGAGCGCGAGTTCGAAAAAGCCCGGCAGGAGAACGACACCCGGCCGACCATGTTCAATCCTTCGGCTGATCAGCCGTCGGTGCCGGTTCCCGCTCCCGCGCCGGAGCCCGCTCCGGCGGCAAAAGCGCCGGCGGCTGAACCGGCGAAATAAATTTCGAAAAAAAATGCCCGTCCGGAAGTTCCGGACGGGCTTTTTTTTGTGTGGAAGCTTTTCAGCGCAGCGGCAGCCACTTGAGGATGCGCTGGATGTGCTCGTCCCAGAACTCCCAGGTGTGGGCGCCGGGGCATTCGCGGTATTGATATGAGTATGCGCCGAGTTTCTCGATGTGGTCGCGGAACTTTAGGTTGTCCTGGTAGAGGAATTCCTCGGTGCCGCAGCACTGGAAGTGTTG
>JBFWIO010000348.1:0-3916 GCA_050255955.1 Victivallaceae bacterium | reverse complement strand
CTCGGTGAGTTCATCGACGTCGTTGCGGGTGCGGCAGAAGACCATCGCGTAGATGTCCTCTTCCATATCGATGATCCGGGACAGCGCTTCGAGCTTGTTCTCGCGGCGGACTTCAAAGTAGATCTGTTCGGTCAGTTCCGGGGCGTCGTCGTTGCGGATGGTGCGGATTACTTCATACTCGCGCATGAAACGCTTGGCAATGGCAAGGATTTCCGGCGGCATGGTGGCCGAAAACATCAGCATGCGCTTGTCCTGCGGCGTGTCGGCGAGAATCCGCTCGATGTCTTCGATAAAGCCCATGTTGAGCATTTCATCGGCTTCGTCGAGCACGGTGAACTGGAGTTTGTCAAGCCGCAGCTTGCCGCGTTCGATGAGGTCGATCACCCGGCCCGGGGTGCCGATCACGATGTCGATGCCGTCACGCAGGCGCTGAAGCTGGATTTCGATGTTCTGACCGCCGTAGAGCGCGGCAATCCGCAACGGACGCGTGCCTTTGAGCGAATTAAGCTCCTCGGCGATTTGAATTGAGAGTTCGCGGGTCGGCGACAGGATCAAAGCTCCGGGGGAGCCGTCGCCGCGCTCGACCGTTTCGAGAATCGGAATGCCGAAAGCCGCGGTTTTGCCGGTGCCGGTCTGGGCCTGGCCGATGATGTCCTTTTCGCCGGCAAGCAGCCGGGGTATGGTTTGCTCCTGAATCGGAGAGGGCTCTTCGAAACCCTTGCGCCGCAGCGCTTCGAGGGTAATTTCGGAGATGCCGAGTTTACGGAAATTGTCGAGGTCGCTCATAAAAATCTTTCTTGCAAAGGGCGCTCTGCGCCCGGTTTGATCGAGGCTTTCGGGATCGGCTTGCCGTTACTGCGTAAAAGCCGTCCATGTTTGCGGTTCAAATCCGGCCTGCCTCTTTTTGCCGTCGATCCGGTTCGCGGCAACTTCGCCGAACCGGATTTGATTTCCGCAGTCGTTGCGTGATTCCTAACCTTTGGAGTGCAACGTTAAGCTCTGCTTGTCGGTTACCAAGTGAAGCCCATATTGAAGTGGAAACGCAGCTTGCTGCTGACGTTGTCCTGATTGTTGATGACGGGGTAGGCGAGGTCGAGCTTGATCGGCGCGTTGATCATCGGCAGCTGGATGCGGAGTCCGTAACCGGCGCCCATGTTGATCTTGCCGGGGCTGAAGCTGTAGGAATCTTCCCACGCGTTGCCGACGTCGGTGAAGATTGCGCCGCGGATGAAGCGCCAGATCGGGTGGGTGACTTCAAACGTACCCAGCGCCATGGTCTGGCCGCCCATCGGTTTGCCGTTGCTGTCAAGCGGCGAAACGTCGCGGAACGGGAAGCCGCGCAGCGAGTCGCCGCCCCCGAGGAAGTACCGTTCAAAGAGCGGCGCCTGGCTGTCGCCGCCAAAGGCGTCCAGCACCCCGATCCGGAAGCCGGCCATCGCGATGATCGCCTTTTCCCAGAACGACTGGTAGTAGCTGCCCTTGAGTTCCAGCCGGTAGAAGTTCTCGGTCGAGCCGAGAATTTTCGGCGATACCGCGGCCAGCGCATTGATGTTGTAACCGCTGGTCGGGAACATCAGACTGTCGCGGGTGTCGCGGTCGAGCATCAGCGAGAACTGGCTGACGTTCTGCCAGCCGCGCTCGGACCACAGCTCGGGGCCGACGCTGTGCGACATGTCAAAGACCCGGACGCGTTCAAACTTGTAACCGGCGGAGAGGCTGGTGAAATCGTCAAAGATTTTGTGGGTCAGCGTCATCCGCCCGCCGATCCGCTGTTCATTCCAGTATTCGTAATCCATCTGGTTGAAGTAGAACGAAGTGTCGAGCCTTAGCGGCATGTCGAAAAGCCACGGCTCGGTGAAGTCCAAATTGAACCCGGCGCGCTCAATCCCGTACAGGGCCTGGATGCGGAAGCGCTCGCCGCCGCCGTAGAACCAGTCGCCGGGGTTGGTGATGTCGAAGTTGTTGCTGGAGAGTTCCGCCATCCCGACCAGGCTGTTGACGTCGGAGAAGCCGGCCCCGACTTTGAGGTTGAAGCGGTCTTCCTTTTCCTCGACCTGGATGTTGACGTCCTTTTCATCGACGGCGTCGGCGTTGACGGTGGTGGTTTCGACTTTTTTGAAGTAGCCCATGCCCATCAGCCGGGACTTGCTCGCGTCGATGCGGTTGCGGTCGACCGGGTCGCCGGGCTGGATGGCGAGTTCGCGGCGGATTACCTTGTCCTTGGTCTTGGTATTGCCGGAGATGACGATGTCGCGGACGGTGTATTTGCGGCCCTCGGTGATTTCGAAATTGAGGTTCACGATATGGGTCTGATAGTCGGCCTGGCGGACCGCCTTGACCGTGACGTCGCTGTAGCCGAGCGATTCGTAAAGATCGACGATCGCTTTGCGCGAGCTCTCCTCGGCGGCGGCGCTGAAAGTCTGCTCGGGCTTGAGTTTGATCAGCGGGAAAAGATCTTCGTTGGTGAAGACGCTGTTGCCGGTGATTGCCACCTTGCCGACTTTGTACGGTTCGCCCTCGAAAAGCTTGAAATGCAAATTGACGTATTCGGGGTCTTCCTTGTCGGGGGTGATGTCGAGCGATTCGATCTTGAAGTCGAGGTAGCCTTTGTCGTAGTAGAGTTCGCGCAGCCGCGCGCGGTCGGTTTCGAGCTCGGGACGGTCGAGCAGGCCCTCGTTGACGTATTTGCCGATCCACGGCAGCGCGCCGATGATCGAGTAGCGGTTGGCGATCGAATTCTTGAGTTCGCTTGCGCTGTAGACGGTGTTGCCCTCAAAGGTGACGTTGTCGACCCGCAGCCGGAGGTTTTCGCGGATCTGAAAGGTGACTTCGACCTCATCCTTGCCGACGTCCTGGATTTTGGGCGTCACCACGGCTTCGTTGTAGCCCTCTTTTTTGTAGTATTCGCGGAGCGCATTGACCGAATCGCGCAATTTGGCGTCGTTGAGCGGGCTTTCGGCGGCGAGTTTGATTTCGTTGCGGAGATCTTTTTCCTTGAATTTCTCATTGCCGGCGATGATGATCTTGCGGACAAAGGGCTTCATCCGGAGCTTGAAGGTGATTTTGGCGCCGCCGTCGGCTTCGGCGTCGATGGCGGCGGAGACGTCGGCGAAGTTGCCGGTCGCATAAAGGCGCTTGATGTCCTCGTCGAGCTCTTCGCGATTGAATTCGGCGCCGGTGCGGAGCTTGATGTTGTACATCAGTTGCTCCTGCGAGAGCGGGGCTTCGCCTTGTTGCTCAAAGCGGATGTCGGCGACTTTGGCCGCCATCGCGGTCAACGCAATGACGGAGCACAGCAAAGCCGCCGCGACTTTCAAAATAGACACTTCCAGAAACTCCGGGGGAATGGGGGTTCAACTATATGATATATCAAAATGTACTATAACGCCTTTTTCGGCAAATGTCTAATCGATAACAGAAAAAAACCGCGAAATCATATCCTTCGCGATACCCCCGAGTCCGGGATCCTCCCGGCGAAATAAAAAGCCGGCAACAGCATCGTCAGCGCGGCGACGGCGACCAGATTGTAAGAACCGCTCCATTCGAGGAGTTTGCCGCCGACGAACCCGGCGCAGAGCATCGGCGGCGCCTGGACCAGCATCATCAGCGCCCCCGCCCGGCCGACGAAACGCTTCTCCGGCAGCGTCACCATCAAACTCCAGTTGACCGCGTTCCAACTGTCCCGGGCAAAGCCGAGGATGAAGAAGGCGGCGAAAGCCAGCGTCAGACTGCCGCGGTAAAGCGTCAGCAGGAAAAAGATGATGTAAAGCGCAAGCGCGATCCGGAGCGCGGACCGGATCTCGAAACGCTTGGTCCAGAAGGACGTAAAAAGGCTTCCCGCCACCGCCCCGACCACCACCGTCGCGGCGAAGACGCCGAGATACCCTTCGCTGAGATTGAGTTCCCGGCAGAACTG
>JBFWIO010000347.1:0-3924 GCA_050255955.1 Victivallaceae bacterium | reverse complement strand
AACCGACCTCGACATCCTCGAGAAACACATCGACGAACTTCAATCTCTCGGCTACGAGATATTCATCAACTTCACCAGTTCCGGTCGCAATACGCCCGAGATGAACCGGACATTTGCGCGGTTCGCCCGCCGCAAAGGTTTGCCGGTGATCTACTTCGCCGATACCGAGAGCATTTTTACCGCCAAATACGTCGCCGACGTGATCGACATCTGCCGTGCCGAGGGGGTCGAGGCGGGGATGCATTTGCACAACAAAAACGGCACTGCCGAGGATCTGCTCAACGTCGCCTTTGCCCACAAGTGCAAATTCACCGATTCGACTCTGCTCGGGCTCGGCGGCAAATGGCACGACGGCAACATTCCGACCGAAACCATTTTGCGCCACTTCAACACTTCCCCCGGCTACGAATTGACCCGGCTCAAAACCATCCTGATCCAGCAGCTGATCAAATATCACGACCGCTCGGCGGCGGTCTGGGAGTAAATCGATGAAAATGAAAGCGGCGGATTTTGTTTTTCAGTACCTCGCCGGGATCGGCGTCGAAGATGTCTTCATGGTTTCCGGCGGCGGCGCGATGTTCCTCAATGACGCGCTCGGGCGCGAAGCCGGCATGCGCTACATTTGCACCCACCATGAACAGGGCGCGGCAATCGCCGCCGAGGGATACGCCCGCACCTCGGGGAAACTCGCGGTGGTCAGCGTCACCACCGGTCCCGGCGGCACCAATTCGCTGACCGGGGTGATCGGCGAATGGCTCGACTCGATTCCGGTGCTCTTCCTCTCCGGACAGGTGAAGTTCCCCACCACCATCGCCAGTTGTCCCGAACTCGGCTTGCGCCAGCTCGGCGACCAGGAGATCAACATCGTCGATATCGTGCGGCCGGTCACCAAATACGCGGTGATGGTCACCGACCCCGCCCGGATCAAGTATGAATTGGGCAAAGCGATCCATCTCGCCACCACCGGCCGCTGCGGCCCGGTCTGGCTGGATATTCCGATCAACGTGCAGTCGGCGGAGATCGACCCAGACACGCTGGAGAGCTATGTCCCCGCAAATTCCGGAAAACCGGCCCTTGCGCCGGAAACGGTCGATCGGGTTCTCGATGCGCTCCGGCGGGCCAAATCGCCGGTGATCATCGCCGGGCACGGCATCCGTCTGGCGGGCGCGGCCGGGGCGTTCGGCAAATTGCTTGAAAAGCTGCCGGTGCCGGTGTTGTCCACCCTCGGTGGCTTCGACCTGATGCCGAGCGCCGATGTTCTGGCGGTCGGGCGGATCGGGACGATCGGCAACCGTGCCGGCAACATCGTGTTGCAGAATGCCGACTGCGTGCTGGCGATCGGCACCCGCAACAACATCCGCCAGATCAGTTACAATTATGAGAATTTCGCCAAACGCGCCAACGACCTGATGGTGGTCGATATCGATCCGGCCGAACTCGCCAAGCCGACGGTCAATCCG
Source organism: Victivallaceae bacterium (assembly GCA_050255955.1). Lineage (GTDB taxonomy): Bacteria > Verrucomicrobiota > Lentisphaeria > Victivallales > Victivallaceae > JAVBUI01. The sequence goes on along the minus strand of JBFWIO010000347.1, from coordinate 2,464 downwards.
ACATTGCGGATTCACGCCGACGCGGGGGATTTCATCGCCGCGCTGGACCGGGCGCTTGAGTCCGCCCCGGCGCTGCCGGATTACCGGTCCTGGTGTAGCTGGACGGCCGAAAAAGCCGCCCGATATTCGCCGGTCCTGCCCGAATACGCCGAAGTGCCGGAGAAAGTCCAGCCCTATTACTTCATCGACCGCCTGACCCGGCAATTGCCGGAGGAGTCGGTGGTGGCCTGTACCAACGCCACACCCAGCATCGCCTTGTTTCAGGCCGGAGTGGTCAAGCCGGGGCAGTTGATGTTCGCCAATTCCGGTTGCGCCGCGATGGGCTTCGGCTTGCCGGCCGCACTGGGGGCGGCGGTCGCCGCGCCGGAGCGGCTGGTGGTCTGCCTGGAGGGTGACGGGAGTTTGATGATGAATCTCCAGGAGCTTCAGACCGTGCGTTCCCATCACTATCCGGTCAAGCTTTTCCTATTCGCCAACCGCGAATATTCGTCGATCCGGCAGACCCACGACGCCTTTTTCGCGGGTCGCCACACTGGCTGCGACGGCGGGTCGGGAGTGACCTTTCCGGATTGGTGGAAAGTGGCGGCGGCATTTGACTGGCCCTACGTCAAGATCGATTCTCAGCGGGATCTTGATGCGCAAATCGCCGCGGTGCTGGCGATGCCGGGCCCGGTGTTCTGCGAGCTTGATCTGGTGCCGGGGTATATTTTTGCTCCCAAACTCTCGTCGCGACGGCTTCCCGACGGTTCGATCGTCTCGCCGTCGCTGGAAGACATGTTTCCCTTTCTCCCCGAAGCGGAAATGCGAAACAACGTGTACCGGCCGGAGAAGTAAAGGTGCCCTAAATTACTCTTCGGCTTCGCCGGAGCGGCGAAAGGCTTCGCGGGTGACGCCCGGCGAAAAGCCGCGTGAGAGAAGATACCGGCAGACTTTTTCGTAGAGTTTGCGCGGGTCGCTTTCGCGGGTCAGCAAGCGCCGCTTGCGCCGCGCCGCGTCGATCGCCCGCTCGAGTTCACTTTCCTGCAAATCCTCGGTCGCGGTCTCGGTGTATTCGCCGACTCCGCGGCGACGGAGTTCGTGCCGGATTTTGGCCATTCCGAAGCCCCGGCCGGCCAGCGCTCCGGCACAGTCGGAGCTGAAAAGTTCGTCGTTGAGGAAGCCGTGTTTGCGGCATTCGGCGATGACCCGCTCAATATCGGCGGCGGAGACCCCGGCCCGCCGCAGCTTGGCGGCGAGTTCCGCCTCGGAGTGCCCGCGTCCGGCGAGGATGCGATATGCGCGTTCGAGGGGCGGAATTTCCCGCTTCATGGCTTCACCCGATAGAAACTTACCGCACCGCGGGTGTCGGCGAGCAATTTTTCCCAGTCGAGCAGGCTTGGATCATTCACCCGGGTCGCCAGCAGCGCGTAATGGAGCGGCACCCCTTTGGGGCTGAAATCGGCGGTGAGAAAGAAATTGAGCTTGATCCAAGGATAAGCTTTGAGTTGTCGGGCGATTGCCGCCATTGCCGCTTCCGGGACCGGGCGGATCACTGCGACTACGGTTTCGCCGGGCTTCGGCGCGGTGCGGATTTCCTGCAGGTGGTAAAGTTCGCCGATGGCATTGCCCACGCGGACGTGATCCCCGGTCACGGGGAGCTTCAGCATGACTTCGGCGCCGTTGCCGTCGGTGCCATTGAGCCCGCCTGGACTTTGCAGCATCACGAGTTCGCGCTCCGGAGCCTGGATCAGCAGCCGGGTGATGAACTCTTTGTAGGCCTCCGGGCGGTTGTTCCACGCAAAGGGATTGGATTCGGTCGCCGGGAGCACGACCAGCCGTTGCGGCGGCTCCGCTTTGACGGCGTCAAAGAATGCGTAGTAGTCGGTCGACCGCCAGTAGGGGAGGTTGTCAAAATAACTCCAGAGCGGCAGCAACGCGAAAAGAACGGGGAAAAGTCGCCGCCTGGCCAGTTCCGGCATCGCCGCCGCGGTCCCGGCGAGCACTGCCCAGATCGCGATCAATGCGAAATACGCGCGCGGCGGCCCGCCCCGGGTCAGCGGCGCGGCCAGCAGCGGAAATATGCCGGTCAGCCAGAGTGCGAGAACGTAGCGGCGGCAGCACAAGTATCCGGCGGCGATGGCAAAAAGAAAGGCGAGGGGATATACTCCGAGCTCATTTAGTACTGAAACAACCCACTGGAAATAGTCTGCCGCCGAACCGAAGGACGCGCCCCAGGTCTGCCCGGCCCGGAATTGGGCAAAGTTGAGCGAATACCAGAACAGTGCAAAAAGGCCCGGCGCGATTCCCGCCGCGAGGTCGCAATAGCGTTTGCGCCGGATCAGCCCCGCCGCCAGCAGGGCCCCGGCGGGAAGCAAGGTTAGAATTGAGGTCGAAAGCGTCAGCATCGATCCGATCGCACCGGTCGCGATGGCGAAATAAGCACCGGGCGGATACTTCCCGCGCCACAGCCACAGCGCCCCGATGC
>JBFWIO010000346.1:0-3938 GCA_050255955.1 Victivallaceae bacterium | reverse complement strand
TCCAGCGTGTGTAGAGACCGCCGACCATGATCGGTCCCGCCGCGCCGAGCCAGACCGCGCACATGATGGTGACAAACATGTTGATGTAGTCAAGCTGGGCAAAGAAGAGCGACACGATGAAAAAGAAAACCGTTACCGCGAGCGAACACAGCTTCAGAAGCAATAACTGCTCCCGGATTGAAATCGGCTTTTTCCGGAACGGCAGAATCACGTCCTGGATCAGCGTGCTCGACGCATTGAAGATGCGCCCGTCGTCAGTGGACAAAAGAAGCATCAGCATCAGCAATGAAAAGATCGCGACCAGGACCGGGGGGAAGACGGATCTCAGCATCACCGGCATCATCATCTGGTTATAGAGCGAGCGAAACTCCTGAAACTTGCCGTTGGCATTTTCAACTCCCGAATCCTGAATCGTTTTGAGCGCAGTATCGAGAATCGCGGCGTCGGGATTGTTTTTCTGCGAATAAGGTGCGTCCATGCCGATTTCGTGCCGCGGCACGGGAAGCCCGGCGACATTGGTGCGGATTGCGTTCCGGACTTCGGGACGCTCAAATACTTCGGAGGCGATTTCATGGGCCAGGGTGACCCGCACTTCATGCGCCCGCGGCGCAAACCGGCCATGCAGCATAAAGGTAATGACGAAAATACCAATCAGCGTCATCATGGTAAACGCGAAGCCGTTCCGCCAAGTACCGAGAATGCCCGCCATCTTCTGTTCATGCGGCGTGCGTCCGGCATTGGTCGTGTCGTTGCCGATCCAGGCGGCCCGATTGAGGATGGTGCTCGCAACCGTCACGATCAGCGCAAAAACATTGAAATCGCGCAAGCCGTCAATATCCATCGGATTGAGGAAACTCTCTCCTGCCGCCCGGTCCAGCATCACCGGCGCCACATCGTCGAACCACGAGATGCTGGTCAGGATAAAAACCGTGATGATCACGAAGATCGGATAACTCACAATACCCTGAATGCAATCCGTAACCAGCAGCGATATCCGCCCGGCCGGCCAGATGATTGCCAGCGCCATCACCAGCAGAAGCGCCACCAGAATTCCGTAGGTGGGAATTTCGAATCCGAAGATGGGAATCTTGTGCGGAATCCCGAGAAAGTAGATGAAGAACCGCACCGCCACCGCCGGTCCGATCGCATTTGTCACCATTTCCGCCATCGTACGGATAAAGGCGGCGACAATGCGGAACGGGCGGCTGTAACGCAATTCAAAGAACTGTCCGATCGATAAGCATCGCGTTTGCCGGAACCGGTAGATGCAATATCCGGTCAGGGAAATAAAAAGTGCCAGCGGGGTATTGATCGCCGCCCAGAAACTCATCGCCATGCCGCATTGATAATTCTGTTCGCAGAGCGCCACCAGGGTGATGACGGACAAGCCGGCGGTGAGATCGCCGACGCTGATCACGTAACGCCCGGCGACACGCCCCGAAGCCAGATAATCTGCGATGTCGCGCACATAGCGGCGGCAGTAAAACGCCAATCCGATGACCCCGAGCAATGGAACGATTACAATCAGACTGAAAAGCATTTTTTTCCCCGGATTAAAATTACAAAGACAGTTGTTGTTGTTTTGATCATTCAGTTTCGGCTGTGGTTTCCGGTTCGGACCGGAAAATGCCGATCAAACGTCGATTCCGCCGGATGAAAAACGTCTGTTTGCAGCAAAAAAACCAAGCAGTTTTGCGGTTATTCGTTCTTCGCTTTGCCGTCGATCCGGAACAGCCGGAACATGCCGTTTGCAATCCGGCAGGGAATTTTCCCTTCCGACACCGGGATATCCTCGCCGGTCACTTGATCGATAACGCGGCGATCGCTCAATTCAGGAGGAAGCTGCAAATAGCCGGAGAGTTCTTCGTCATCCCGGTTGCCGACGGCGATGAGAATTTCGCCACGGTCGTTTTCCAGCGTGTAGCAATCGGGGCGCAAGCTGGAGTGATACGGTGATCGCGGTTCACCCGCCGCCGCAAGGATTTCCGGTTCGAGCTCGGGGTGCATTGAAAACGGGACCCCATTGAAAACCACCTGACCTCGACCGACTTGTTGTACGAAAGCGATTTGCCGGTCGGCTATCGAGAGAATCGTCCGTTTCGGCTTCAGTTTGAAACCGGACAGCCCCTTATTGTAAATTTTAATGCCATTTTCTGAGGTTAGGATTTCTCCGGAGGACGGAATTTGCTCCATCGGGACTCCCAGCATTTCAGCCAGCAATGTGCTTCCCTCTCCTCGCTGTGCGGTGAATTGATTGCAAATAAACGTTCCTCCCCGGCTCACGAATTGGCGGATCGCGGTTGCGGTTTCGGCGGTCATCTCAACGGTGCCGGGATCGAATATGATCGCATCGGGAGGCAGCTTTTTCAACGTTTCGGCGGTAATCACCCGGAATGGGAACCCCCAGCGGATGCGTTGCCGGACCCGTTCGGAAAATTCCGTGTAAATCGTTCCCAGATCACTTTCCGCACCCGGTTTCGGCTGAGCCCCCCACATCCGCTCCGGGAAATAGCCGAGATACGTTTTTCCCGCACGCATGCGGAACCCATCAGCCAAAGCCAATTGCGCCGAAAGCGCCGGCCACAGTTCCTTGGGATTGATCACCGGATAGTAAGGGATTTCAAACCCGCCGGTCTGGTAGGCCATCGCAATCAGAAAGGCCGGCACCATCATCGCCCGGGATTCCCCGATGGGCATGCGGAAGGTCGTGCCGCGTTGCCAGTCCCGTGACCGCTCCTCGTCAGAAATTTTATATGCCGCCCCCTCCGGGTCTTCTCCGCCCTCCGCCCACAGCGGAACGCCATAGAGATCGGCAAAACCCCAGGTCAGCGCGGCATTGACCGGTTCGGACAGAATGGTATAGGCGGGACGAACCTTGAATTCCCTGGCAAGTTTGAAAATGCTTTCGAAATCATATCCATTGCTGCCGGCCGGACCGCACTCGACCTCAAAAGGGAATAGTTTGCCAAACTTGAAGGTGATCGGCGTTGCGGCGTCTTGTGCCCGAATGGCGCTGAACACCCGGCGATAAACCGCGGCAACCCGATTGAAACGAAACTCCAGAAAGGTCATCCAGAGCTTACGGTAACAGAACTTCGAACCGTGAATATCCGGGCGCGGCAATTGCATTTTTCCAGGTGATCCGCAATAGAGTGCGGCAATTTCCTCGTTGGAGAATTTCTTTTGCAGGAAAATTTTCCAGTCCGCCTCCGCGACGGCATTGTAGTCGGCCATGCCGCCCAGATTGCCGCCATAGTCATTTCCGATTGAATTTTCCTCAAGCCCGAAAGTTGGCGCATAACTGAAGAGCGATGGATCACCGGAATAACGCGCAACGGTTTTCTCCCAGATGCGGATGTACAGGGCGATCATCCGTTCATCCCACAGTGACAGGGCGCGTCCTTCTTTGCCATTCTGGAATCTGACCCTTTCCAGGTCAAGGAAATTTTTTGGGAGCGACCACTGTTGAATCTTCAGCTGATAGCGGACGCCGGCTTGACGGCAACTTTCAACGATTTTATCGGCAAGTTTAAAATCGATCGTCTCCGGGGTGGATTGATACCACGGCCAGATATTGGTCACCGCAAAGAGATTGACTCCCGCCGCGGAGTAGTCGGTAATGATCTTCCGCAGATTCCCGGCTTCGTATCCTTTAAATTTTCGTTGTGCCGCGCCGGAGATTTCCGGGTCGGTGACCATAATTCCGAGTGTTATTTTTTTCTCCGGCATCACACCGAAATTCGCAATTTTTCGCAAAATGCCGGCCGTATCCTTGACTTGAGCGAAATAACTGCCCGGAAGCAGCGGCTTGCTGAAGCTCTGCGGCGCGGATGGCTCATCAACCGTGAGCACCTCAATGGGACGCTCGGCATGATTGCCGTCAACACCGCGATAAAGCTCAATGGTCCATCCCTTTTGCGAAGCGAAACTTCCGGTTG
>JBFWIO010000345.1:0-3944 GCA_050255955.1 Victivallaceae bacterium | reverse complement strand
ATCGCGGTGGCTAACTTCAGTCCGTCCCCGGCGGCAGACATAATCCCCCCCGCCCAACCCCCAAACTCGCCCCCAATCCATAACCCCGGCACCGAACTCGCCAAACTCCCCTCCTCCCGCTCAAATCGCACCGGACTCGATACGCAACTCTCTACCCCCAATAACTTCCCACTCAACGCAAATTCATTGAAATTCCGGTCAAAATGCCGAATCGCCTCCTTCAACGCACTCCGCACCCCCCCAGGCACCAACATATCCAACCGCGCCGGCCTCATCCCCGTCGCCGCACTCCCCGCCACATTCCGCAACACCTTCTCCCCTCGCAAAAATCCCGCCGCATCCTGCGCCGGAAACGTATAGTCACTCCCCCCCATCCGGAACGCTTCACCCTCCAGCTTCGCCAACAAACCGAACGCCTCCTCAGGATTCGCAAACTCCCCCGGCTCCAACGTCACTATCAATGCACTGTTGGCATACTCCAGCGATCGCGCATGACAACTCATCCCATTCGATACCAATCGCTTCTCCCACGCCGAAGCCATCACCACCTGCCCCCCCGGACACATGCAGAAACTGCTCACACTCTTCCCCCGCGCCGGCCGCGACAACAAATGATACTCCGCCGCCTCCAACGCCGCCGGACGATTGGTCAAATGATACTGCATCCGATCCACCATCCGCTGCGGATGCTCAATCCGGCACCCGAGCTGAAAACCCTTCAGCGAAAAAGTCACCCGCTTGCGCAACGCCGCATTCAGCTCCCGCGCCCCCAGCCCCGGCGCCAGCACCACCGCGTCCGAACGCAACGTCCCGCCATTCCGGGTCTTCACCCCGACGCAACGACCATTCTCAATCAGAACATCGGTGACTTCTGTGCCGAAAATAAACTTCGCCCCCAAACTCTCCAGCTTCCGCCGCAACGACTTCGCCACCCGCCCGAGATAGTCCGAGCCGATATGCGGCCGCTTGAGATAACCGATCTCCGGCGGCGCACCCGCTTCGATAAACGTCTTCAGAATAAACGCCGATCGCTCATTGCGCGCACCGGTATATAGTTTGCCGTCGGAATACGTCCCCGCTCCACCCTCGCCAATCAGAAGATTGCTCTCCGGATCAAGTTCCCGGCTCCGCAGAAATTCCGCGTAATCGCGGTCGCGCCGCTCAACCTCAAAACCCCGGTCGATAATCACCGGCTTGCACCCCGCCAACGCCAGCCCCAGCGCGGCAAAAATCCCGCACGGACCCGTTCCCACCACCAGCGGCGAATCCACCTTGGCCGGATCGTCCGGCAAACCCGGATCGGGATTTTCCAGCGCCGCCATCTCCTCCGGTGCAATCGCCTTGAGCTTCAATCCCGTACGCGGCACTTCAGCGGTCTCCGCCGCCAGCGTGTAAATCAACACCGGCGCGCCGCGCCGCGCGTCAACAGTCTTGGCGAGAATCCGCCAGTCGCGCACCGCCACCCCGAGCTTTTCACGCAGCAGCGACGCCAGCAGCAATTCAGGCTTTGCCCCCACCCCGACTGAACTCAGCCGGACATCTTCAATCCGATGCCACATTTATGTCAACTTTCTCAAGCGCTCAATCCGTTCCCCGATCGGCGGATGCGTGCTCAAGAGCGAATCCGCCCCGCCACGCAAACCAAGCTTGGGGTTGACGATATAAAGCGCATTGGTTGCCTCGCTCGTCTCCATCGGCGTCTGGTCGTGCGCAAGTTTGTACAGCGCCGAAGCCAATCCGTCCGGATTGCGGGTGAACTCCACCGCGGTGGCGTCGGCGAGGTATTCGCGCTGACGGCTCATCGCCATCCGGATCAGCACCGTGAAAATCGGCGCAAGAATCGCCAGCAGCACCCCGACCAGCATCAGGATCGCCTGTACCCCGCCGCCCTCTTTCTCATTACTGCTCCGCCGCCGGCCGCCGCCGAACCACATCGAACGCAAAAATACGTCGCTCAAGAGAATCACCGCCCCCGCCAGCACCGCCATCAGCATGCCGTAACGGATGTCAAAGTTGCGGATGTGAGCCACCTCATGCGCCATCACCCCCTGCAACTCGTCGCGGTTTAGCTTGTTAAGCAACCCGGTGGTGATCGCCACCGCCGCGTTGGCCGGGTCGGTCCCGGTGGCAAAGGCGTTCGGCGCGTCGGAGTCGATCACGAAAATCCGCGGACGCGGAATACCGGCGGCAATCGCCACCTCCTCGACCACGTTAAAAAGCTGCGGCGCGTCCTGCTTCTCAATCTCATTTGCCCCGCTGATCGCCATCAGCGCGTCGGTACCCGAAAACCAGGCGATCAACAGCATCACCGCCGCCGCCGCCAAACCGATCAACAGCCCCGCCCGCCAGTTGCCGTATGCGCCGCCGAAGACCACCCCGAGCGACACCAGCAGCGTAATCATGCAGACCATCAATACCGTGCTGTTGCGCTTGTTCTCCGCAATCAGGTCCTGAAACGTCTCTCTCATTGGCATTTGCTCAGAATTGGACTTTGGGAGCCTGCCGCTCGGCCGCATCGGCGATCTGCCAGAGCTCGGCTTCGGTGAAATTGAACATCCCGGCGATGATGTTCGACGGAAAGACCGCGATCGCGGTGTTGTAGTTGGTCGCAGTGTCGTTGTAGTGCTGACGGGCAAACGAAATCTTGTTCTCGGTCGAGGTCAGCTCTTCCTGCAACGCGAGGAAGTTGGTGTTGGCTTTGAGCTCGGGGTAGGCTTCGACCTGAACCATCAGGCTGCGGAGCGCGCCGCCGAGTTCGTTTTCGGCCGAAATCTTGGCCGCGGTGTCGCCGGCGCGGACCGCCATCGCATTGCCGCGGGCGGCGGTCACTTTCTCAAAGACGGAGCTTTCGTGCTTGGCGTAGCCCTTGACCGTTTCGATCAGGTTGGGGATCAGGTCGTAGCGGCGCTTGAGCTGGACGTCGATTTGCGACCAGGCGTTGGCCACTTGCTTCTTTGCCCGCACCAGGCCGTTGTACATTGCAATCACCGAAATCACCGCGATTGCCACGATTACCAGCAGAAAAAGAACAGCAAACATTGAACACCTCCATCGGTTGGTTGTTGTCTAAAGAGCCAATTTCAAAACTCTTTGCGGCGCTGAAAAACGCTCGCCGCGTCCGGCTTGTCCGACACATCGGGCTTTACCGCTGAGGGTAAAGCCGCTCAATACCGGACGGCGTCGGCCATCGGCGATCATTTTTTCATCATCCGCAAATACTTTTGAAATCGGCTCTAAAAACTGTCCGACTCCCGCACCATATTGCGATACTTGGCGAAAATCGGCGCTTTATCGAGAAATCCGAGAAACAATTCTTCTTCGCCGCAAACCGGCAGCACCTTGAGCCCGGTGCGGTCAAAAGCCGCCATCGCGCAAGCCAGGTCGTCGTCCGGCGACAGCACCGCATGCGGCGTTTCCATCAGGTCAAAAGCCAGCAGATGGCCGTAAATTTCCGGGTGCAACATCGCCTGAAGCACCTTTTCAAGCCGCATCAGTCCCAGCAGCCGGCCGCTCTCGTCGAGTACCGGATACGCTTCGCAACGGGTCTCTTCGACGATACGGTTGACTTCGCAAAGCGTCATCGTCGGCTGCAAAACGACGAAATTCCGGTCCACGCTCAAACGCACCGCCAGGCGCCTCAGCATCGACTCGTCGCGGTCGTCGCCCAGGAGATTCGCCTCCGCCAGCGCCTTGCGATAGATCGAGTTGGGTTCAAAAAAACGGGCCACAATGTACGACACCGACGATACGATCATCAGCGGCACCAAAAGGATATATCCCCCCGTCACCTCGGCGATCAGGAAGATCCCGGTCAGGGGCGCCCGCATCACCGCGGTAAACACTCCGCACATCCCGACCGCCACAAAGTTGCATTCCTGAAGTTCGATGACCCCCGACAGATTGACCAGCCGGGCGAATCCGAATCCGGTGAATGCCCCGATGAA
>JBFWIO010000344.1:0-3959 GCA_050255955.1 Victivallaceae bacterium | reverse complement strand
GAGATTATAGCGAACTCCAAAGCCCCGGGCGGATTCTGGAATATTGAAGCCAAAAAACAAAAAGGGGCGAACTTGTTAAAAGTTCGCCCCCGGTGCGACTCGACTTCGCCGCGGCACTCGTGACGAGCGAAGAGACATTGGCACCGCGGCGCGGCCCGGCCTCCCCGCTCCGCGACTCAGTGACAGCTGCCGCAGCCGCAGTCGCCGTCACAGCCGCCGCACTCGTCATCGCCTTCGTAGCGAATGAAGTGCTCACTGATACGACGGATGACGGCGTCAGGGGTGAAGCCGAATTTTTCGGCGAGGACGTGGTACGGAGCGGAGGCTCCGAAATGATCAAGGCCGATGGCAAGCCCGTCGAGGCCGATGAAGCGCTGCCAGCCAAAGGTGCTTGCCGCTTCGATCGAGACACGGCAGATACATTCGGAGGGAAGAACCGACTCGCGGTAGGCTTCATCCTGGGCAAGAAAGAGTTCCTGCGAAGGCATCGAGACGACGCGGACGCGGATGTTGAGCTTGCGGAGTTCGGCGGCGCTCTTCAAGGCGAGGTTGACTTCGGAGCCGGTGGCGATCAGGATGATGTCGTATTCCTGATCATCCTCAAGCACGTAGGCGCCCCGCTTGACGTCAACTTTGGCGGCGAGTTCGGGCGGCAGCGGATCGAGGTCCTGGCGGGTCAGCAGCATGGCGAACGTGCCTTTGTTGCGAAGCGCCACGGCGTAGGCCTGGGCGACTTCGTGGGCGTCGCCGGGACGCAGCACGGTCAGATTGGGAATCGAGCGGAGCATGGCGATCTGCTCGACCGGTTCATGGGTGGGCCCGTCTTCGCCGACATAAAAGGAGTCGTGGGTGAAAACATAGACCTGATGAAGGTTCTGAATCGCCGAGAGGCGGATCGCGGGCTTCATGTAATCGCTGAAGACGAAGAAGGTCGAAGTATAGGGCAGCAACGCGCCGTGGAGCGCCATGCCGTTGGCGGCGAGCGCCATGCCGAATTCGCGGACGCCGAAGTGGATATTGCGGCCGGCGTAGTTGGCGGCGGAGAAATCGCCGCCGTCCTTGATCGAGGTTTTGGTGGACGGCGCAAGGTCGGCGGAACCGCCCCAGAGGGCGGGCATGAGTTCGGCGGCACGCTGGAGGGCGGCTCCGCCGGAAACGCGGGTGGCGACCGGCTTGGAGACGGGAACCGCTTTCAGCAGTTCCGCTTCAAGTTCGGCGGGAACGGTTTTGTTGAGCATTGCGCCGATCAGTTTGGCGCGGTCCGCGTCAGCTTCGATGAATTTCTGGAATTTGCCGTCCCAGCCGGCGGCGCAGGCGACCAGTTCTTCCACCCGCTTGGCGCAGAAAGCGTAGACTTCGGGCTCAACCGTGAAGGCGCTCTCCGGCATGCCGAGGGCTTGCTTGAGCGCGGCGACTTCGCCGTCGCCGAGAGGTTCGCCGTGCGAAGAGGCTTTGCCCTGTTTGCCGGGCGCGCCGAAACCGATCGCGGTTTTGCCGACGATCAGGGTCGGACGGCCGTCGGATTTGACCGCGGCGGCCAGTCCGGCGTCGCACTGGGCAAGGTCGTTGGCATTCTCGATGTGAAGCACGCGCCAGCCGTAAGCTTCAAACCGGCGGCCGACATCTTCGGTAAAGGCGAGATTGGTGCCGCCCTCAATCGAAATATCATTGGAATCGTAGAACACCACGAGGTTATCAAGTTTGAGGTGGCCTGCCAGCGAAGCGGCTTCGCCGGTGCAACCCTCCATCATACAGCCGTCGCCGGAGATGACGAAAATACGCGGCAACTCGACCCCGGCGGCACCGACGCCGGTGCGCGCTTCAAAGTACTTCTCCGCCATCGCCATCCCGACCGCCGAGCCGAAGCCGCTGCCGAGCGGGCCGGTGGTGACTTCAATGCCGGCGGTGTGGTGGACTTCGGGGTGGCCGGGGGTGAGACTTCCCCACTGCCGGAAATTTTGCAGGTCTTCAATGGTAAGACCGTAGCCGAAGAGGTGGAGCAGCGAATACGCCAGCATCGAGCCGTGGCCGGCGGAGAGCACGAAGCGGTCGCGACCCAGCCACGCCGGATTGTGGGGATTGTGCCGCAGGTACTTGTAAAAAAGCACGGCCGCAAAATCCGCACACCCCAACGGCATGCCGGGATGGCCCGACTTGGCTTTTTGGACGGCGTCGGCGGCGAGGGTCCGAATCGTATCGGCGGTCCGCTTGAGCTGCGCGGAGTCGTTCATGGCGCAAAAATCCTTTCTTTTTTCCGTGATGAACTGGCAATTTCGTCATTCAACGGATACATTTATACATAGAGCTGATTTCAAAAGTATTTGCGGATGATGAAAAAATGATCGCCGATGGCCGGTGCCGTCCGTCATTGAGCGGCTTTACCCTCAGCGGTAAAGCCCGATGTGTCGGACAAGCCGGACGCGGCGAGCGTTTTTCAGCACCGCAAAGAGTTTTGAAATTGGCTCCATAGTTCTATAAAATACCGTGTAAAGCCGTAAAATCAAGTTTGGTTTCTCGAAAATATGTCCGAACGATTCATCACTTCGACCCTGAACAAACGCGATACGGTCAAGGAAGTCGGCTTGCGTCCGCCCTGTTTCGCCGACTTTCCCGGCCAGGAAAAGGTCAAGGAGCAACTCGAACTCTTTGTCCGCGCCGCCCGTGAACGCGAAGAGGCGCTCGACCACATCCTGCTCTCCGGCCCGCCGGGACTGGGCAAGACCACGCTGGCCTACATCATCGCCAATGAACGCGGCTGTTCGCTCAAGAGTTCGAGCGGTCCGGCGATCGAGAAGCCGGGGGATCTGGCCGGGCTTCTCACTTCGCTTCAGGACGGCGACGTCCTCTTCATCGACGAAATCCACCGCCTCAACACCACGGTGGAGGAATATTTGTACAGCGCGATGGAGGATTACTTCATCGACATCATGCTTGAGCAAGGGCCCGGAGCGCGCTCGGTCCGGCTCAACATTCCGCATTTCACGTTGATCGGCGCGACCACCCGGCTGGGGATGATCTCGGCCCCGCTGCGTTCGCGTTTCGGGCTCAACATCCGCCTTGACTATTACGATCCGGCGAGTCTGCGCCAGATCGTCACGCGTTCCGCCGGGATTCTGGATATCGAGCTCGAACCGGCGGGGGCGATGGAGCTTGCCGCCCGCAGCCGCGGCACGCCGCGCATCGCCAACAATCTCCTGCGCCGGGCCCGCGATTACGCCCAGGTCCGCGCCGATTCGATCATTACCGAAAAGGTCGCACAGCAGGCGCTGGAGATGCTGATGATCGACCAGGACGGGCTCGACGACATGGATTTGCGGATTCTCGAAGTGATCGTCGCCAACTTCGGCGGCGGCCCGGTCGGGATCAAGAACATCGCGGTCTCGGTCGGCGAGGAAGAGGGCTCGATCGAGGACGTCTACGAACCCTTTCTGATCCAGAAAGGCTACCTCGTTCGTACTCCGAAAGGCCGGGTCGCCACCCCAAAAGCGTGGGAAAAACTCGGGCTCAAGGCAATCAGAAACAATCAGCAGGAACTTTTCTAACGCAAGGAGGGTTTGATCATGGATGACTTCAGAACCATCAACCGGAGCGAATATCACGGGCTCGAAGGGGTCAGTTCGGCGGCGGCGCAGAACGCTTTTATCAACCGGGTCTACGGCTGGATGTCGGCGGCGCTGGCGCTGACTGGCGTGGTGGCCTATTTCGTGGCGCAGAATCCGGGCTGGATCAAGACGATTTATCAGAATCCGATTCTTTTCTGGGGCATCCTGATCGGGCAATTGCTGCTGGTGATGGGGCTTTCCGGCGCGATCAACCGTATCTCGGCCTCGACCGCGTTATTGGGATTCATCCTCTACGCCGCGCTCAACGGCCTGATTTTCTCCGGAATTTTCCTCGTGTACACCAAAGCCTCGCTGGCGTCAACCTTTTTCGCCACCAGTTTGACCTTCGGCGTCACC
>JBFWIO010000343.1:0-3960 GCA_050255955.1 Victivallaceae bacterium | reverse complement strand
ATCGATTCAAATGAAGCCTCGGAAGAATCGTTGCGGGCCCGGTCGAGGGTGTCGCCGGCGATCAGAATCAGCTCGGGCCTGGCCGCTTCGACCAGTTTGGCGATCCGCGTATAGTAGTCGGTTTTGAGCATGCCGGGATAGATGTGAAGGTCTGAGAGCAGGACAATCCGGAAGCCGTCGAGTCCAGGCGCGAGCTTGGGAACGGTGATTTCATATTGCCGCACGTTGATGGTTTCGTACCAGAGCATGCCGTGCCGGATCACCAGGGCCAGGAGCAAGCCGGTGACGGCGAGGGCGATGCCGGCAAGACGGCGGTGGCGGCCGGCGGCGCGGCGAAGATTCAGCAACATGTTTTTCAACTTCATCATATTTTACTATAGCATTTTGGCACGGGAAATGCTATAATGTTTCACAAAATATTTTTTGGAGGAAAAACGATGAATACTGAAAAATTTACCACCAAGACCCGTGAAGCGCTGAGTTCCGCTTACAATCTTGCTGTCGCCAACAACAATACCGAGCTCAAGAATCTTCACGTGCTGGCCGCGTTGCTTCAGGACGGCGACGGCCTTGCCGCCTCGATTCTGGAACGACTCGGAGTCAGCCGCCCGCTTTTTACCAACAAAGTCAACGACGCACTCAACCGCCTGCCGAAAGTTTCCGGCGGCGGACAGGAAGTTTACAATTCGCGCGAATTCAGCCGGCTTCTGGTCGATGCCGCCAAACAGGCCGAGACGATGAAGGACGAATTCGTCAGCGTCGAACATCTGCTGCTGGCACTGGCCGCCGACGGCGGCGAAGCCTCGGCGCTGCTCTCCGGCGCGGGGATCAATACCGACAAGATTCTCAATGCGCTCCAGCAGATTCGCGGCAACCAGCGCGTGACCTCGGCCGATCCCGAAGCGACTTTTGAGGCGCTCAAGAAATATGCGCGCGACCTTACCCAGCTTGCGATGCAGGACAAGCTCGACCCGGTGATCGGCCGCGACGAGGAAATCCGCCGGGTCATCCAGATCCTGTCGCGCCGGACCAAAAACAATCCCGTGCTGATCGGCGAACCCGGGGTCGGCAAAACCGCGATCGTCGAGGGCCTCGCCCGCCGGATTGTCCGCGGCGACGTGCCGGAGAGCCTCAAGAACCGGCAGCTTTGCGCGCTTGACATGGGCGCTTTGATCGCCGGGGCCAAGTTCCGCGGCGAATTTGAAGAACGGTTGAAAGCGGTGTTGAAGGAAGTCACCGGGGCCGAAGGCAAAATCATCCTCTTCATCGACGAATTGCACACCGTGGTCGGCGCCGGCGCCGCCGAGGGCGCGATGGATGCCGGCAACCTCCTCAAGCCGATGCTGGCCCGGGGTGAACTCCACTGCATCGGCGCGACCACGCTTGACGAATACCGCAAGTATATCGAAAAAGACGCCGCGCTGGAACGCCGTTTCCAGTCGGTGCTGGTCCAGCCGCCGTCGGTCGAGGACACCATCTCGATCCTGCGCGGGCTCAAGGAACGCTATGAAATCCATCACGGCGTGAAATTGCGCGACAGCGCGTTGATTGCCGCCGCGGTGCTTTCGGACAAGTATATTGCCGACCGTTTCCTGCCGGACAAGGCGATCGACCTGATCGACGAAGCCGCCGCTTCATTGCGCACCGAAATCGACAGTTCGCCGGTCGAACTCGACGAAAACGAACGCCGCGTCATGCAGCTGGAAATCGAAATCACCGGCCTCAAAAAGGAACAGGACCCCGCCGCCGTCAAACGCCGCGAAGCGCTCGAAGCGGAAGCCGCCGAGCTCAAAGCGGAAGGCAGCGCGCTGCGCGCCCGCTGGGAAAATGAGAAGAGTGCGATCAGTCAGCTGCGACTGCTCCGCGAATCGCTCGACATGGCCCGCACCAAGCTGGAAAAAGCCGAACGCGACTACCAGCTCGACAAGGCCGCCGAACTGCGGCACGGCACCATTCCGGGCATCGAGCGCCAGATTCGGGAAGCCGAAGATGCCTTGCGCACCGATTCCAAGAGCCGGATGCTCAAAGAAGAAGTTGACGACGAGGATATCGCCGCGATTGTCAGCCGCTGGACCCACATTCCGGTCAGCAAGCTGGTCGAGAGCGAAAAGGCCAAGCTGCTCCGGCTTGCCGACACCCTCCATTTGCGGGTGGTCGGACAGGACGAAGCGGTGACCGCGGTCTCCGATGCGGTGCTGCGGGCGCGGGCCAACTTGCAGGACCCCAACCGGCCGATCGCCTCGTTCATCTTCCTCGGCCCGACCGGGGTGGGCAAAACGGAACTGGCGCGGGCGCTTGCCGAAGACCTCTTTGACGACGAGCGCGCGATGATCCGGATCGACATGTCCGAATATATGGAGAAATTCAGCGTCTCGCGCCTGGTCGGCGCGCCTCCCGGATACGTCGGTTACGAGGAAGGCGGCCAGCTGACCGAAGCGGTCCGCCGCCGTCCGTACTCGGTGGTGCTCTTTGACGAAATCGAAAAGGCGCACAGCGATGTCTTCAACATCCTGTTGCAGATACTCGAAGACGGCCGGATTACCGATTCGCAGGGGCGGACGGTGTCGTTCAAGAATACCATCATCATCATGACCAGCAATCTGGGAAGCTCGATGATCCTTGAACACCACGGCAGCGCGGAAGAACTCAAGGATGAGTTGACCGTTGAACTGCGCCGTCACTTCCGGCCGGAGTTCCTGAACCGGATCGACGAAACCCTGATCTTCCACGCGCTGACCCGCGAACACATGGTCAAGATCATCGACATCCAGCTCCGGCGCTTCGAAAAACGCCTCGCCGACCAGAACGTCAAGTTCGAAATCAGCCAGGCGGCCAAGGAGTTCGTCGCCGAGGACGGCTATGATCCCCTCTTCGGTGCGCGGCCGCTCAAGCGGGCGGTGATCCGCCTCTTGGAAACGCCGGTTTCACGCCTGATCATCGAGGGCAAGCTTAGTGAGAACATGACCCTCCGGGTCGGGGTCAAGGACGATGCGTTGACCTTTGACTGCATCAAGTAAAGACAAGTAAAAAAAGGAACCCGCCGGACATCCGGCGGGTTCCGCAATTCATTTCGTCAAAGAAACGGAGGATCAGTTTTCCAGCGTATGTTTGCCGATTTTCTCGTATCTCTCCAGCAATTCGTCGAGCTCGCCGAGCTCCACCATGCCCACTCCAAGCAATTTGCGCGCAAGTTCGCGGGGATCGGCGGCGCGTTTGAGTTCACGCACCGCGTTGCCGCCGAAGTTCCCGGCGATCGCGGCGGCGAGTTCGGCGGCGAGGTCGCCGGCCGGCGGTTGCTCCTTGGGCGCAAGCGAGCTCTCGATTTCCTCCAGCAGGCGGCGGAATTCGCGACTGTTGTTGCGGATCGCCTTTTCCACCGCATCCAGACCGGCACTGCCGGCAACCAGCTCGGTGGCCAGCGCCGCAAGTTTGGGGAAGGGGGAGAGATCGATCGTGATTTCCGGAAGCGGTTCCCCGGCGCGGGCGGCGGCAATCAGTTTGGCCACTTCACGCATGGCGCCGGCAAAGAGCAGACCGCGCTCGGCCTGCTGTTTGCGGCGGAGTTCGGCGACCGCTTTTTCGATCCGGGTGGCCGCGGCGCGGGCCCGGGTTTCAAGTTTGCCGGTGCTTTCCCGCGAGGCATTGGGCAGCAGCTGCCACTCTTCGCGGAGTTCGCGAAGTTTCTTTTCGGCGGCGGCGGCTTCGGTCACGGCAAAGGTTTCGAGCGCTTCGACGATCTCCTCGCGGCGCTTCAGCGAACCCGCCACTTCCTCGCGGCGGCGGCCGAAAAAGGCGTCCATCGCAGCGTTGAAGCGGTTCGAGAGCTCGGCTTCGGCCTTGCCCGCGCGGGGCGCGGCCTGAAAGTCGGCGCGAAGTTTCTTCGCCTCCGCCACTGCCGCCGCGCCTTCGCGTCCGGCCAGTGCCTCGGCGGCTTCGCAGAGCGCGATCTTGGCCGCGGTG
>JBFWIO010000342.1:0-3973 GCA_050255955.1 Victivallaceae bacterium | reverse complement strand
GAAATTGGCGATATAGAGCCGATTTCAACAGTATTTGCGGATGATGAAACAATGATCACCGATGGCCGACGCCGTCCGGCGTTGAGCGGCTTTACCCTCGGCGGTAAAGCCCGAAAGGTCGGACAAGCCGGACACGGTGAGCGTTTTTCAGCGCCGCAGAGAGTTTTGAAATTGGCTCGTCAGTCAAGAAAAAAACTCCCGGGAAGGCGCGATGGGCGCTGCCGAATGGTTTTGTGCGTTTCATGGACGAGCGAGGGTTCAGCGGCGGCGCAGTGCGCCGGAGAGCGAAACAGCCGGGATGAACGGCGGACGGTGCGGAGTGATGATTTTCCCGGAGTGTTTTGCCGCGATGCCCCGAAATGAGGGAAAATTCCGCATAAAGAGCGTGCCGGGACCGAAAACCCGGCCGGTCGCCGGCCCCGGCAAACCGTGCTGAATCGACCGCTGTAGCAAAATTCATTAAAAAAAAACGATTTTTTGACAATTTCCACCATGCTTTCTCGTTCTATATGGTAAGGAAAACAAACGATCTTAACAAGAGTGCTGTCATGAAGAATGATTATATTCGTATAGCGATTTTTTTCATCGCCGGACTGGCCGTCGGCTCGACCGGTGTGTTTATCGCGATGCAGCAGACACAGCGCCAGAATCAGCGTGAAGCGGCTGTCATGTTGCGAACCACCCTCGCCTCCAGCCGGCTCAGCGCGCTCAAAACGCTTCGCGACGAAGATGTTGACGCGCTCGCCGCCGAACTGGAAACCAGCCTTGAGGGAGATCGCGCCGCGCTGGAAGCAGTCGCCGACCCGGACCGGCTTGAGCTGATGTTGCTCAAGAAAATCGCGGAATACCGCAAAGAATATCCATTCACTTCAACTGCCGACAAAACCGACGGAGATGAATAAATCGGCCGCAACCCAAGGGGGAATATCATGTTGAACTTTTGCACCACGCTTGCTTACATCGACGCGGGAACCGGCAGCATGCTGCTGCAAGGTGCGATCGCGGTCATCTGCAGTATTGCGCTGTTTTTCCGCCAGATCAAATTCTGGGTGGTGAAACAGTTCGCCGGAAAAAAATAAGCGATGCCAACCGGCACATATCTCGCGGGTTCTTTCCGCGATCCGGCCGGGCACGTGTTCACCAATGACGGCGAATTTTACCGTGAAGTGACCGGGGCCGGGTTGGAGGATTACTGTTTGCTGCGCCGCAGCGAGCTGGACCGCGAGTTGCTTCGCAATGGTCTTCTGGTCCCCTTTGAGGAAATTGAACTCACTTCGCAAAGCGCAATCCTTCACCTTCAGAAACTCTCCTGGGTCAGCTATCCCTACGAGTGGTGTTTCGGCCAACTCCGCGATGCCGCGCTGTTGACGCTGGAAGTGCTTCGCACCTCGCTCCAGCACGGCATGATTCTCAAAGACGCCAGTGCCTACAACATCGCCTTTCGCGGCGCGATGCCGGTTTTCATCGATCACGGCTCATTTACCGTCTATCGCGAAAACCAGCCATGGCAGGGCTACCGGCAGTTTGTGATGCACTTCCTGGGGCCGCTGCTGCTGTTGCGGCAAGACGACCGGTACCGGGCGATGCTGCGGAGCAATCTTGACGGCCTTGAGCTCGATTTCATTTCAAAAAATTTGCCGTGGTCAGGATATTTCCGGATACCGGAGCTCTTGCATGTCCATTTGCATGCCCGCTTTCAACAAAAGTACGCCGATTCGCATCATGCCGCAGTGCCGAAAGAGCCGAAAATCGGCAAAAATCAACTGCTCTGGATGATCAGCCGCCTCTATGAATTCATCTCCTCGCTCAAATCGCCCCGGCTCGACACCGAATGGGGCGATTATTACAACGACACCAACTATTCCTCAGCGGCCTTCATCGCCAAAAAAGCGCTGGTCGGCGATTTTCTCGGCGCGGCGATGCCGGAGCGAACCATTGATCTGGGCGCCAACCGCGGTGAATTCACCATGATTGCCGCCCGGTATTCCAATCAGACCATCGCCGCCGATATCGATCCGGCTGCGATCGGAACGCTCTATGCCGCGCTCCGCACCGCCAAAAACAGCAGCGTTCACCCGATGATCCAGGATCTCAACAATCCGTCACCCGGACTGGGACTTTTCAACGCCGAGCGCCTTTCCTTTTTTGAGCGGGCCAAAGCCGATGCGGTGCTGGGGCTGGCACTCGCCCACCATCTCCGGGTCGGCGGGAACTGGCCGCTGGAGCGGATCGCCGAACTCTTCGCCCGGCTCGCGCCGCGCGCCCTGATTGAATTCGTCCCGCGCGAGGACAGTCAGTTCCAGCGGCTGCTGCGAAGCCGCCCCGACATTTACCACGACTGGACGCTGCCGAATTTGATCGACAGCCTGAAAAAACACTATCGCCAAGTTGAGCCGTCGTCAATCCCGGAAAGCGGACGGATTCTGCTCCGGACAAGCGGCCTGAGGGGGGAATATGAAACCAGAAACGACACCTGAAGCAGTCACCCCGGATGACCCGCCGGCGACGGCTCCGGATGGCGCCTCCGCCACCGGTTCCGCCGCCGGAACCGAACCCGGCTCAATCCTCAAAATCACACTGGTATCGCTTCTGCTCGGCAGCAGTTTCGTCACCCCGGGGGTGATTCTCTATTTGCGCAACAGTTCGGAATTCACGTTCAGATTGCAGCCTCTGCTGCTCGGCCTCGCCAGTGTCTGGTTCGTGATCAGTATGGTCGCTTTTCTGCTTCAGTATCCGGCGCGGAGAACCAAATATTTCGCCTGGATACACGCCGGACTGCTGTCGCTGGGACTGACGGTTTATCTCCAGTCGGCTTTTTTCATGCTGGTCTTCTCCGCCGATGCCGAAGACGCGGTACTGCCGGATTCCGGCATGGCGCTGATGGCGCTTCTGGACCTCTTTTTGCTGGCGGCGCCGGTGGTGCTGGCGCTGATTTTCCGCAAGCCGATCTGCCACAGCAGCGTCAAGCTTACGGTGATCATTCTGCTGTCCCAGCTGAGTCCGCTGGCCTGGGAGCTCAGCATCTATCAACCGACCAACTACGACTATTACGATTACGCGATCGACAGTAACGGCAAGTTCACCTTTGCCAACCGTGAAAATATCATTCTGGTGATGGTCGATTCGATGAGCGAGATGTCGCTCAAAAAAGCACTCCATGACTCACCCCAGCTGACGGAGGCGCTCAAAGACTTCAGCTGTTTCGACCGGCTCGAAAGCCCGATCCCGCGCACCCGTTATGCGGTGCCTTCGATGATCTCGGGGCAGGAATTTCCCGCCGACCAGCAGCTTGACGACGATGATGCCCATCTGGCCTACCTCAGAACCTCCAGCACCGGTCCCGATTCGCTGATCGTCAATCTGAAAAAACAGGGTTTCCGGATGGAAGGCTACCCCTTTTTGCTGCAGACCATCAACTACAACCCGAGATTCTGGGACAACATCGTCGCGCGGGTCAACAACACCCGTTCCATCGGACAATTTTTGGATGTCTGGTTTTATCAGATTACCCCGTTTGTACTCAAATACTGCTTTGCCCGGCAGTTTCTGTCGTTCGAGGATCACTTCGTAACGCCGAGCTCGGAACTAACGGTCTTCCCGGGAGAAACCCATGATATGGTTTTTCTGCGCCGGTTGCTCGAACGCGCCAAAATCGGAACATTTCCCAAAGGGTTCAAGTACTACCATCTGCAGGGCTCCCACTCGCCCTATACGATCGATGAAACCGCCGAAAAAAACCTCGATACCGACGAAGTCCGCCAGCTCCGCGGGTCAATGCGGAATGTCGAGATTTTGCTTGAAAAGCTCAAGCAGTTCGGACTTTACGATCAATCGCTGATCGTCATCACCGGCGACCATACCGAATTCTACACGCCGGAGACGATCATGATGATCAAGCGCCCCGGCGACAAACAAAACGAAATCACCTTTCACTCCCAGCCGTGCAAAGTCCGCGAGATTGCCACCACCATTC
>JBFWIO010000341.1:0-3980 GCA_050255955.1 Victivallaceae bacterium | reverse complement strand
CCGGAGTTCTTCGCCGAAGAAGCCGCCGGACCGCGCGACTGGACGTCTTTGAGCATCCTGCCGGTAATCACCGCCGACGGCGACAATCCGGCCAACCGGATCATCCTCGACGAGCTCAAGATTTACAATACCGCGCTTCCCGAAAGCGACATCAAAGCCGCCTACGAAGCCGACACCAAATAACCACAACGGATCATCCATAAAATGAAATTGCTCACCTGGCTGCTGCTCGGCGCCTGGCTGACGCTGGCGGCCGGAGCGCTTGAACTCGGCGACGGCGCCATGCAGCTCAAATTCTCCGACCGGACCTACGGCTGCGAAACGATCAGCGGCGGCGGCGCAACGTTCGGCCGCGCCACCGATCCGGAACTGTTCAGGATCGCCATGATCGGAACTGACGGCAAAACCCTGACCGTCTCGGGCAATGCGCCGGAGGCCCGGAGATCATACCGAAGATCCGACGCCAACACCCTTGAATTCACCGTTCGCGGTCTCGCCGCCGGCGATGAAAAAAATGCGCTCGACGTGGTCGCAACCGTCCGCCTCGCCCCCGGCCGGGCCGCCGCCGACTGGACCATCGCGGTCACCAGCCGCGCCGTCGGCCGGCAGGTGGCGGCGACAGAGTTTCCGATTTTGGAACGGGCGGTCGAGCCCGGCACCGCCGATCTCCTCTTTCCGACCGGCAATTACGGCGGCAAACTGTTCAAAAACAACCGCGCCGCGCGGCGTGAACGCTATCCCTCGTTTACCGGCTATACCCAGTTCACCGGCTTCACCCGTGACGGCGTTTCACTCTATTTTGGCGCGCACGATCCCGAGAGCTGGAGCAAGGAGTTCACCGTCTCCGGCGACCAGGACCTCGCGGTCAAAACCATCGTCCAGTACCGCGACGGTCAAGCGGCGGCGACCGCCGCCCCGTTCCGGCTGGCCTTGCTCAAAGGCGACTGGCGGGCCATGGCCAAGTACTATCGCAGCTGGGCCGAAGCCAAAGCGCCGTGGCTCCGGCGCGGCAAGCTTGCCGAGCGGAGCGACATTCCGGATTCTTTCATCAAAGCCGGGCCGTGGTTCTGCCTCGGCTGGACCTCTCCCGCCGAAATCGCCCGTTCCATCGAGCGGGCGCAGCGCAACACCGGCGTCCCGGTGGCACTCCATTACTATGTCTGGCACCGCAGCGACTTCGACACCGAATACCCCGAACTCAAGCCCAAAGACGGCTTCGGCGAAGCGCTCAAAGTCATGCAGGCCGCCGGCAATCTGGTGATGCCCTACACCAACGGCCACGTCTGGGACAACTCTTTGCCGTCCTTTGCCGAAGCAAAACCCTTTGCGGCGATGCGCCGCGACGGCAAACTTTTTGAAGAGCAGTGGGGAACGCCCAAGCGCCCCTTCACCGGGATGTGCCCGGCGACCGGCTTCTATCAGGACTTTCTTTCGCGTTACGACGCCGAATTCGTCCGCAGTTTCAAGCTCGAAGCCATCTATCTCGACCAGGTGGCGGCGGTCGAGCCCAACTGGTGTTTTGACCCCAAACACGGCCATCCGCTCGGAGCGGGAAAATACTGGATCGACGGCTACCGCACGTTGCTCGCCAAATTGACGCAGCAAAGCGGCGGCAAACTCGCGATCACCAGCGAGTGCGCCCAGGAAATGTTCATCGACAGTTTGTCCGGCAACCTGATGTGGCTCCCGGTCGGCACCGAGGACGTGCCGCTGCTGCCGTATGTCTATTCCGGGTACACCATTTATTTCGGCAGTCCGGCATCGGAACTGGACAGTTTCGATGCCTTCGTCGCGGTTCAGGCCCGGGCGCTGGTCTGGGGTCTCCAGCCCGGCTGGAGCAAGCTCTGGCTGACCAATCAACAGCATCTCGCCAAGGCCCAGTACCTTGGGAATTTATCCAAAATCCGTCAGCAATATCACCGTTATTTGACCTACGGCGAACTCACCGGCGAACTTGAGTGGGGAGAAGCGCCGGAAATCCGCCTGTCCACGCTTCACTACACCGGCCCCTCCGGCTCGGTCCGGCAAATCGAAACGCCGCGCATCCTGAGCTCGATCTGGATCGCCGCCGACGGCTCGACCGGAGTCTTCGCGGTCAACACCGGCGACCGCTGGGCGAAACTCGACGGCACCGCGCCGCTGCGGCAATCCGGCCGCTACCGGATTCTTGCCGACGGCGTCAGCGTCGGCGCATTCGAGGGAAATCGGGCGAAACTTGAGGAGTATCTCGCCCCTTATGAGTTCAAAGTCTGGGAAATCGTTCCCTTTGACCGCGATGCGAAAACCCCGTTTGCGAAGCGCCCGATGGTCCCCTCGGGGACCCCGCCGCCACTCGAAGTTGCCGCGCCCGGGGAACTCAAAGCCGGGCCGGACGGCGAAATCCGGCTGGCCGTCGAGGTGATCAACCGGACCGGCAAAGCGCTGACGATTCCGGCCGAGTGCGCCGTACCCGGCAAATGGACGATTCAGCCCGCCGGCAAAAGTGCGATGACAATCCCGGCCGCCGAACGCAATGAACTGGTCTGGACACTTGCCGCGCCTCATTCCAAAACCGACCGCAACTACTCCGCAACGGTCAAGCTGGATCTGCCGGACGGCGTGACTTGCGAAAAGCGGATCCTGCTTCAGGTGCCCAAATACGAAGAGCCGACAGTGGCGCGCTATCTTGCGGCGGTCAAAATCGACGGCAAACTTGCGGAATTCGCCGCCTGTCCCCCGATCCGCCTCGACAGCCGCAACGGCAATCTCAAAATTCCGGACCACCGGGGCGAAGAAGACCTCGCCGCCGAAATGCGGCTGGGATGGAACGAAACGTTCCTCTTCTTCGCCGCCGAAGTCCGCGACGATGTCCACCACCAGCCGTTTGACGAAACCAGATTGTGGGCCGGCGACGGCTTTCAGCTCTCGCTCCTCGCCGGGCGGAACAACGCGGGCGGGCTGACCGGCAACGAGATCGACATTGCACTTGCGCTGACCGGCTTCGGCCCCGAGTTGTACAATTACCGCACCGGCAAGAATTCGGCCGGGGGGCAAGTCGCAATCGAGCGGCGCGACGGGCGCACCTTCTACGAAGCGGCGATCCCCTGGGCGGAGCTCGGCATCGATCCGGCGGCCGCACCGCAGCTCACCTGGAGCGCGGTACTCGCCGAAAACGACGGCGGCGACCGGCTCCGTGGCTACATCGAGCTCACGCCGGGCATCTTCGGAGTCAAAAACTCAAGTGAATACCGGCAACTTAAATTGGAAAAGAGATAACCGATGTCTCCGATCGACTGGTTGATCGTCGCCTCGCTCATGGCGCCGCTGATCTGGTTGCTGTTCCGATGCAACCGCGAAGTGAAGAACACGTCGGACTTCCTGACTGCCGGCCGTTGCGCCGGCAGATACCTGCTTTCGATTTCGGGGGGAATCGGGAGCTTCGGCCTGATCTCGGCAATCGCGATGTTTGAACTCTATTACAACGGCGGACTGGCCACGCTCTATTGGGGGTGGCTGAGCGGTCCGCTGGCGATCGCGGCGGCGCTGTCCGGATGGATTTACTACCGTTACCGGGAGACCCGCTGCATGACGGTGGCACAGTTTTTGGAAGTGCGCTATAATCGAAGAGTCCGTATTCTGGCGGGCACCCTCGCCTGGGTGGCGGGAGTGACCAATTATGGCATTTTTCCGGCGGTGGGAGCCCGTTTCATCATCCATTTCTGTCGATTGCCGGAGCGTTTTGAGCTTGGGGGAATGACCTGGGATCTTTATCCTCTGATGCTGGGACTGATCATCTCGACAGGCATTTTTTTCGCCATCATGGGAGGCCAGATCGCGATCATGATCACTGATTTTGCGCAGGGGATGTTCTGCAATCTGGCGTTTCTGGTGCTGCTGGTTTTCTTCGCGGTCACCATCAAATGGGAGACAGTATCGACGGCACTAAGCTCGTGGGGTATGGCCCATCCCGAACAGTCGATGATCAATCCATTCAAGACTTC
>JBFWIO010000340.1:0-3985 GCA_050255955.1 Victivallaceae bacterium | reverse complement strand
CACAATCTCTTCGTCAACACCCTGGTCGACCGGATCGTCGCCGGGTATCCGCGCGCCGAAGCGCCGGAACTCTGCAAGCGCTTCGGTTACGAAGACAACCTCCTGGTCTGCGGCGAAATTTTTCATCTGTGGGTGATCGAGGGGCCGCAGTCGCTCGGCCGCGAACTACCCTTTGCCGCCGCCGGGCTCAACGTGATTTTGACCGACGATCAAAGCCCGTACCGCGAGCGCAAAGTGCGCTTCCTCAACGGAGCCCATACCGGCAACGTGCTGGCCTCATTCCTCCACGGCTTCGACTTTGTCGATCAGATGAGCTCCGATTCGCTCACCGGGGGGCTGCTGCGGGCAATGATTTTTGAGGAAATCGCCCCCACCGTCAAACTCCCGGAAGCCGAGAAACGCGCCTTCGCCGAATCGGTGATCGAGCGTTTCCTCAATCCCTTTGCCGGTC
This sequence comes from Victivallaceae bacterium, assembly GCA_050255955.1. GTDB lineage: Bacteria > Verrucomicrobiota > Lentisphaeria > Victivallales > Victivallaceae > JAVBUI01. Next base: position 3,534 of record JBFWIO010000340.1, on the reverse strand, counting down.
ACCGGCTGCTGTCGATCTCGCTTAACTCGGTTGCCAAGTGGAAGGTGCGGATTCTCCCCTCGCTCCTCGACTATGTCGCCCTCACCGGGAAGCTTCCGGAGAAGCTGACTTTTTCGCTGGCCGCCTTGATCGCCTTTTACGACTGCCGCAAACAGCCCGACGGCCGCTACGCGGGCTGCGGCGTCGAGCGCTCGTATCAGGTCGACGACGATGCCGACAAGCTCGAATTCTTCGCCCGGGTGTGGAGCGAAAAGGGCCACGACCTCCCGGTTCTGGTGCGTGAAGTATTGGCCCGGAGCGACTTCTGGGGCCTCGACCTCAACACCGTTCCCGGTCTTGCCGAACGAGTCGCGGCACGGCTCAAGGTGATCCGCGTCGAAGGCATCGGCGCGGCGCTGACCGAGCTTGCCGGAGGGGTCAAATGAGCGAACTTCTGCAAATCCATCCTGCCGACAATGTAGCGGTGGCGCTACGCGATTTCCTCGCCGGGGATTCGGCGGAACTCGCCGACGGCTCACAACTTGTTTTCGCCGACGACGTCGGACGCGGGCACAAAGTGGCGCTGGTCAACCTCGCCCCCAGCGAAAAGGTGATCAAGTACGCGATGCCGATCGGCGTGGCCAAATGCGCGATCGGACGCGGAAGCTTCGTCCACACCCACAACCTCAAAACCGCGCTGGGCGAAACGCTCGAATACGCCTATTGTCCCAAACTCCCGCCGGAACCGGCCAGATTCGAGGGCAAATTCTTCGACGGCTTCCGACGCGCCGACGGCCGGGTGGGAATCCGCAACGAACTATGGATCATCCCCACCGTCGGGTGCGTCAACCGCCTGGCGGAGAACCTCGCCGCCGCTTTCAACCGCCAAGTTCCGGGGGGCTCCGAGCTCAAGGCTCGGGCGCTTCCCCATGTCGGCGGCTGTTCGCAGCTCGGCGAAGACCACGCCTCGACCGCGCGCATTCTCGCCGCGCTGGCCAAACACCCCAATGCCGGGGCGGTGCTGATCGTCGCCCTCGGGTGCGAAAACAACACCCTCGAATCCTTTCGCCCGCTGCTCGGCGAAGTCGATCCCGAACGGGTGCGCTTCCTCAAGGCGCAGGACGGTGGCGACGAATACGAGGCCGGACTCACCATCGTCACCGAGCTCATGGAGGTGCTCAATAAAGACGTGCGGACTCCGGTTCCGGCCTCGGAACTCACGGTGGGGCTCAAGTGCGGCGCCTCGGACGGCTTCTCGGGGATCACCGCCAATCCCTTGATCGGCCGCTTCTCCGATCTCCTGGCGGCGGCGGGCGGAACCACCATCCTGACCGAAGTTCCCGAGATGTTCGGAGCGGAAACCTTGCTCTTTGAACGCGCCGCCGACCGCGACGTCTTTGACCGCGCGGTCAAGATGATCAATGACTTCAAGGATTACTTCCGGCGTTACCATCAGGTGATCTACGAAAACCCCTCCCCCGGCAACAAGGCGGGCGGCATCTCCACCCTCGAAGAAAAATCGCTCGGTTGCACCCAAAAGGGCGGCACGTCAAAGGTCTGCGATGTCCTGAACTACGGCGAAACCGTCCGCAAACGCGGCTTGAACCTCCTCACCGGCCCCGGCAACGACATGGTGGCAACCACCGTGCTGACCGCGGCGGGGGCCCAGCTGGTGCTCTTCAGCACCGGCCGCGGCACCCCCTTTGGCGGAGTGGTGCCGACGGTCAAAATTTCGACCAATACCCGCCTCGCGACCGAGAAGCCGAACTGGATCGACTTCAACGCCGGAGTGTTGCTTGAGGGCGTACCGATGGACGAACTCGCGATGATCTTCTTTGACCGCATCCTCGAAATCGCCTCCGGCAAAACCGTCGCCCGCAACGAGGAGTACGGCTATCAGGAGATCGCCCTCTTCAAGGACGGCGTCACGTTGTAAAAAACTGAAAGGGCGCCAATATGGCGGAGGCGCGAAAGACCCCGCTCGCGCTGGAGCTGGCGGCCGGATTCATCTGGCTCTCCAGTCTGGTGTCATTGGGAATCAGCGCCTTCTCCGTCTATGCCGCCGACCATACCGACATCCTGACGGTACTGCATCATCCCCGAATCAGGGCGCTCTTTGCCGCGCGGCAGCCGGAAAAAGAGACTGAGAAGTAAAACACCCGGCACCTCAAAACGTTTGATCATGGAGCTTGCGTTCTTTGCGCAGAATGAGCAACGGAAGACTTAAAAAAAACAAGGTGCCGCAACCCAGCAATCCGGAGTAAATCAGGCAATGAGTCCAGCCCGGATTACGGATGCTTTGCGGCGGAATGAATCCTGCCAAAAAAGCCCCCGCGGCTGCGGTAATTCCCCAAAAAACAGACCACGCCGATACCGAACAATCCTCCCGGTATTCTATACGGCCGCGATAAATCCGTCCGACGATATCGCAGTGCAAATGCAGTGAAAAACATCAATATATACATAATCATATACATTTGCGCCGACAGTACCATAAACACCCAGAAGGCTCCGCTGATGGCAGGCATAAAAAATACCGCCAGCGAAATCAGCGAAATAATCGTCGTTTGGATTATTAAGATATTGACTGGAATTTCATGCTTGTTTCTTCGGGACAACAATTCGGGCAAATAGCCTTCTGTGGCGACTTCCGGCAATCCTTTGCTCGGTCCGAGCAACCATGTGAAGATCGTGGTAATCGCCCCGAGCGCCAGCATCAGACACAATGGTTTAATCAACCAGGGCACGCCGGGCGAGTTGCGGACGCCTTGGAATGCTTCGCCGGCGCCGGATGCCATGCTGAGTTTTTCCGGAGGCACCATCAAGGCAATGGACAGGGAACCAAGGACCGCGGCGATGATGATGATTGATGAAAGCAATATCGCCAACGGATAATTCCGCCCCGGATTCTTAATGTCGGTAATATGCAATGCGGTCATATCGATTCCGGCCAGTGACGCAATCATACCGGCAAAAAGCATCCAGTCGGTCAGACTGTTCAACTGCGGCAACAAAGCCGCTGCATGGAAACGGTAACGAACCCCACTGAAGGTGAAAAGGCGGGTTTCCCCCACAGATAAAGTCCGCCGTCGTGCGGCAATACAGAAGCCTTTTCCGCCGAAATCAGTGCGCACGGAATAAAAAACATAACCGCACTCAATTCCATGACAAATAATACGGCATACCCTTATTCCGCCTGGCCCGGGTAATTGACTACCGGAAGAACCGCTGCAATATTGAGCATGGAAAGGCTTATCACACCGAATTTTGTTGACTTCATAACTTAAATTCTCCTCAAAAACCGCTTACATGTATTTTTTAAGATTCAAGGTCCGAAGCCTTGCCGGTTTGACAAAACAAACGCACGCCGCATCCTCCCAACAAAACCATGATGGCGTTGAGACTTTATCGACGAATAAGCCAAAAGGTTCCAACTGGCGTCGAAAATCCATTCGCCCGACCGCAAAAATCATCGCTGACTCCATGATCGCCGTTTTTTTCAGATTTCGCGGCTGAAATTTCGGCGCCGCACCACAACTTTTTGATGAATTGATA
>JBFWIO010000339.1:0-3991 GCA_050255955.1 Victivallaceae bacterium | reverse complement strand
ACGCCTGATTCAAATCGCGATCGATCAATTTCGGCAGAAGCGTCTTCATGACTTGGAACATCTTGACGAACTGGTTCGCGAGTATTGGAAAGAAATCAATCAGATTCGTCGAACCGTCATAACCAAAACTCACGACGATATTCCGCAAACTATTCAACATCGGGAAGATGCCATGGCCTGTTATGGGGTATTGCTGCCGTATCTTGCCGGGAAGGAACAAGTTTGCGCCGACAATGCCTTGGCACTCAGCGATATTATCGGTTCATTCACGTCAAGGATTCAGTTCTGGGATGACGCCGACGCACAGAATCAATTGATTGATGCCATTGATGATTTCCTGTACGACGAGATTAATGCCAAACAGGACTTTGCGTTGACGACAGAGCAAATGGATGAAGTTATTGAAAAATTGATGACCTTGGCGAAAAATCGGGATAATCGAAAATGACCGACGAAGTTGAATACGGGCAATACCGTATCGCTTATTCAGTGGAATTTTGCGAGCGGAAAACCTTGGAAATCGCCGTCATGCCGGATGGATCTGTATGTTTGAAAGCCCCCCGAAATACCGCTCTGGAGAAATTGCGAAGCAGAGTTCTCCGCCGTGCCGGCTGGATTTTAAAACAACAGCGGTATTTTGCGCAATTCAGGGTCAAAACCCCGCCCCGGCAATATCTGGGAGGCGAAACACATCTTTATTTAGGCCGGCAATATCGCTTGAGGCTGGTATCTTCTGAAGAAGTTACCGTAAAACTGAATCAGGGATATATCATTGTTTCTACTCCCGATTTGTCTCCAGACGCAATACGTAAAATTCTTGAGCAATATTATCGGCGAAAAGCGAAGGAAAAATATAGGGAGTATTTAATCCGCCTTGCCGAACAGCATAAAATCGAAACGCTGCCCCAGATGCGAATCCGTTCCATGAAAACCAACTGGGGAAGCATGTCAACGAAAGGGATTTTATCCTTAAATCCGGAATTGATAAAAGCGCCGGTTCAATGCTTGGAATACGTAATAACCCATGAACTTTGCCATCTCTGTTATCGAGAACACGACAAAAATTTCTATCATGCACTCAGCTACTATCTACCTGATTGGCAAAAGCGAAAGGAAAAACTGGAATTTTTTTTGATATAATAATCTTCTTAATCAATGATTTATCTTAAAGAGTTCGACTTCAGCCCACCCCGTGTTGGAATCAGCCATTTCGAACAAAGAGTTATCGCCTCGAATCAACACGAAAGCGTCGAAAAAAACATCGGATCGCGAATCCGTCTTCAAACAGCACCGAAAGTCCGGAGCCTGGCTCGAATCTGCCTGCCGTCAAGCTCCGCCGGAATTTGCGAACTTTCCAGCGCCATCGCCGCCGCCATGCCGGCCGCTTGGCCGATCGAGATCACCGGCGGCATCACCCGTATGCTGCTGTGAATGCCGTGGTCTACCGAAATGCAGCGGCTGCCGACCAGCAGATTGTCGCATCTTTCGGGAACAAGGCACCCATACGGAATTTCATACCATTCGCCCACTGGCAACGAACGCATATACGTGCCGGTACCGGAGGGGTTATGGATATCGACGGGGTAGCTGACCTGGCAGATACCGTCCGGATATTTGGCGCAGGTCTCAAAGGCCACCATGGTCAGGTACTCTCGACCTCTAATTCGGCGAGTCTCCCGGATGCCGATGTGGTGCGCGATCGAATGGATCGCCGCCTGTTCGCAGCCCGGTACCGAGGCGCGGAGAAAGGCCAGCATTTCCCGGAGCTGCGAACGCGCTTCAATCTCCGCTGCCGAGAGATCTCCGCCATCGATGCCGCTGCGGTGAATGACCCGAGTGGTGTTGAAGTGAACAATCCCCGCTTCTGGCGTGTCAAAGGCCAGTACATTCTCGCGCGGATTGAACCGGATGTCGCCGCGGGCCCGCGCTTCGTCGAACCGCCGGTTGATCTCGCCCCGATCGGGAAGGCGGGAGCGGTCGATACCGGAAAGTTTAAAGCAGAGCGTCATCGGCTGGCAGTGCCCCCCGGCATCGCCGAGCTCGACCGGACATCCGGCCAGCGCGGCGAGGTCGCCATCACCGGTGCTGTCGATGAACACTGCGGCGCGAACCGCGACGAATCCGGCCTTGGTGCTGAAGACGGCGGCTTCAATCCGCCCATCGCGGGCGATCGCGTCGACCAAGTTGTGGTGGAATTTGAGTTTGACTTTTGCCGCCAGCAGCAGGTCTTCGGCGGCGAGCATGGCGGCATCCTTGGGGATCATCCGCTGAAAACCGCCGACGCCTTCCGGGTCGAAAGCTTCCGGGATCATCCGCTCTGGATAATAACTCCTGATCGCCTGACGCCATTCGCCGTACAGCGGCCGGTCATGAGCCTTGCCGCCGGCATGGTTCAGCATGAAAGGCGAGACTTCGCCGTAGAACGCCATGCCGCCCGGCGCACCGAAGCGCTCGGCCAGCAAAACGTCACGCCCCTGCCGGGCGGCGGTAACCGCCGCGCTGAGACCGCCGGGCCCGCCGCCCACGATGCAAATTTCGACTTCGGCGACCACCGGGATTTCCCGGTCGAATGAGTAACGGATAGTCGGCATAATCGAATCGTCGCTCCTCTGAAAATATCAATATCTATCGGTTCTTAAAAATATTATAGTCGTTTTTTTGACGTTCAAATATGGACAAACGTACGATTATATTGTATTTTTATACAATTAGCAAAAAGTGGAGATATTATGGTCGAACCGTCAAGGGCAAGGATGCGCAAGGTGATCGCGTTTCTCGAGCGGGAATTCCGCTGCGATTTCTGCTTGCACGGCGTGATCGGGCAGGATACGCGCTCAGTACTGCTTCCGGCGATGCACCTCAATTGCTTCTGCACGGCAGTCAAGCGCCGTTATCCGAAGTACGAGAATATTTGCGTTTCATTCGACCGGTTGGAATTGCAGCAGCGGCTGCGGAGTGATTCGCGAACGTCGCTGGTGAAAATCTGCCCGATGGGATGCCGCGAAGTGGTGTTCCCGGTGCGGCGCGAAGGGCGGCTCTTCGGCATTCTCTTCGCCGGGCCGTTCCGTTCGGCGACGGAGGGCGACATCCTGCCGGGCAAATGCTACGATTGCAGCGCGGTGCGCCCGGAAGCGGAGCGTTTGCCGGAACTCCCGCCGGAGCGGCTCGCCGAGCTGACCGCCCTCGGCGAGCTCCTCGCCGCCACCCTTGCCGACGAACTGGCGGCTTCGGCCGGAGCTCTCGACGACACCGCGGCGCGGATCACCGAATTCATTTCCAGAAACCTCCATCACCCCTGCGGCATCGCCGAACTGGCAACAGAGCTGAAACTCGGCCGCAGCCGGACCAGTGAGCTCCTGAAAATCCACTTCGGAGTATCGTTTGTCGGCTTGTTGAACCGAGCCCGGATTGATGCCGCCAAATTCATGCTGGAACACACCTCCTACACCCAGCGGCAGATCGCCGAACGCTGCGGTTTCCGTGATCCCGGCTACTTCCACCGGGTTTTCCGTCGCCGCACCGGCGAGTCGCCCGGCGATTTCCGGCGGATCCGACGGGGTGTTACGGCAAATCTCGGGGGCAACTGTGTAGATTGATATGGCAGCCGAACACGAGGACTCACGTTCAAATATAAACGATCGATCGTTATTTTCCTGATGTGGCGATTGATTCATTTATAATTCATGCTATATTGGTTTAGGATTGTTTTATGGAGGCACCAGATGAGTGAATCTTTTGCGGCGGGAAATCCGCCGAAGTATGAGGAACTGGCGACCGAGTTGCGCAAACGGATCGCCGGTGGGGTTTATGCTGAGAGCGGCTTCCTGCCGCAGGAACGGATGCTGTCCGAAGAGTTCAAGGTCAGTCGGAACACCATGCGCAACGCGCTGGAGCTCTTGGTCAAGGAGAATCTGATCACCAAGGTTCAGGGGCGGGGAACGGTCATCAACTCATTCCATAACGAAGTCGGCGAATATGTGGTGCTCAATTT
>JBFWIO010000338.1:0-3994 GCA_050255955.1 Victivallaceae bacterium | reverse complement strand
TTGTTTCGCACGGTGGCAGGGGGGCTCGGTGGGGGGGGCGGATAAGCGGCGCAAGAGCAACGCGAATTGCGACGCGCGATTGAGCGTAGCAGGGCTGTAAGCGGGGAGAAGGTTTCGCACGGAGGCACGGAGGGGGACGGATAAGGGCGCGGCTCTTGGCCGGGATACCGAAAACTGGGGGAAGCAACATCATGGCGATCATTCGGAAACTGCAACACTGGACCGGCGTGATCCTCTATCTGCCCTTTTTCCTGTGTGCGCTGCTGCTCTATTTGTGGAGCGTCGGCGCCCTCGTTTACTGCCTCGATATTCCCGATCGGGGACGACTGGGCGTGATTCTGATTTTCAGCGGCGTTTACCTTGGCTGCTGGATTTTTGTCCGCTACCGCTATCGCGCTTTGGCGTTCGTGCTTGCGGCGCTGCCGGTGATGTTTTTTTTCGGCTCGATCAAGCCCGAACCCGGAACCCTCTACCAGACGGCGTGGGCACGACAGCCGTCGGTGACATTCGAGTCTGACGGCCTGATCACCATCGGCAATATCCGCGACTTCCGCTACCGTTCGGAGAGTGAGTATACGGTCAACTACCGCACCCTCACTTTTGACCCCAAACGCTGTGAAAAACTCTATTTTGCCATCTCCCGCTGGGACGGGTTGCAGAACATCGGGCACACCATGCTCACTTTTGCATTCAGCGACGGCAAAAGCGTCACTGTCTCGGTCGAAACCCGGGTGCCGGTCGGCAAGGAACAGGGAACGGTCGCGGGGTTGTACAAGCAATTCGGGCTCGGCTCGCTCTACGGCACCGAGTCGGATTTGCTGAAACTGCGCGCCACCTACCGCGGCGAAACGCTCTATTTGTACCCCACGCGCGCGACGCCGGAAGTCGCCGCGCAAGCGTTCATCCTCCTCGCCAAACGGGCGGCGAAACTGGAGAAACAACCGGAATTCTACAACACGTTGACCGCGAACTGCACCACGACACTGGTCAGCGCACTGCGGCCGCTGCTCTTCAACTGGAAGCCCGATCCGCGGGTAATCCTGAACGGCCGGCTGGATCTCCTCGGCTTCGAAAAAGGCTATCTCGACTTCGGCGGCGCCAAAAATCTCGAAGAAGCCCAAAGCCGATACCGGGTACTCGCCGGACATGACGAGGAAGGAGACGACTACGCCCGCGTAATTCTGAAAAAATGAGCTTCTTCGATATTTTTGGATATTTCCAAACGCTTTACAATAATATTTGGAAGTCCTCCGTTTATTCTGGCAAGCAGAGACTAACGAGGGAGCGCTCGATGAAAAATTCCAAATTCACCCTGATTGAGCTTTTGGTCGTAATCGCGATCATCGCGATTCTCGCCGGCTTGCTGATGCCCGCGTTGGGCAAAGCCCGGGACGCCGCCTGGCGAACCAGTTGCCGCAGCAATCTGCGGCAGATCGGAATCATGATCAGCACCTATCAGAGCGATTACCGCCAGCGTCCGCACGCTCACAGCATGCCCGGCTCCTACCCGATGCCCGACAATTATCCCGGCGGCCTTCCCGAAGTCCTGAAAAACTACGGCGGCGAAACCGCCAAAGTTTTCATGTGTCCGCGCGACCTCTTCGCCGAAAAGACCTACGAAACCGACGACGATATCGGAGAAGGACTGATCTCGGACAAAACGTTCTTCGCCGAGGAAACCACCAGTTACAATTACTTCAAACCCGGACGCTGGCGCGGCACCGAAGACGGCAAGTTCGCCTCCCGCCGCAAGATCCTCGAAGACTTCCGCTGGTTCCATGGCAAACGAGCCGCCGCCGGATCGGTCAATATTCTTTTCGGCGACTACCACGTCGGCGATTACCAGTAACAGGAGGACGCCATGGCTCCCAAAAAAGTTGTGAAGAAAGCATCGGCGAAAAGCACCGCCCCGATGTCAAAGTCAAAGCGGAAAATCATCGCCATAGTCGCCGGCGCGCTGGTCGTCCTCGGCGGCGCGCTCGCCGCGGCCATCGCCCTCTGGCCGGTCAAGCCGCCGGATCCCAAAGAGTCGCTCGACAACGCGGTTAAATTCGTCGCCTCAGACAACTTCAAAAAGATGCCAAAAAACGAGCAGTTCGCCTATATGGAGAGCATGGGCGAGGACCGCCGCGCGGTTTTTGAAGCCAGCCGCAACCTGCCGGAGGCCGATCGCGACAAATTCCGCGAAAACATGGGCCGCGCTTTTATGGCGCAGCGAACCAAGGAACTTGCGGAATTCTTCAAGAAGTCCAAGGAAGAGCAGAATGCCGAACTCGACCGCGACATCGCCCGGATGAAGGAGTGGGAAAAGGCCCGCGCCGCCCGCAATACTTCCGGCAACAATCAGCCGGGCCCCGGAGGCCCAGGAGGCGGCAACCGCCCGCCGCGCACGCCCCCAAGCGCCCAGCAGATGCGCGAACGCGACGCCGCCAGCAACCCCGCGAGTCGCGCCATGATGCAGGTCAAGCGCGCGATGATGCAGCAGCGCGCCGCCCAGACCGGCAAGTAATCATCAGCGCCTGAAACAGGCGAAAAAGTGTCCCGGCTCGGCTTCGATGAGTTCCGGGACATTTTCTTTGCATGCTTCGCGGCAGCCGGGACAGCGGGGGGCAAAGGCGCAACCGGCGGGCAGGTTACCAGCGTCGGCGACTTCGCCCGGATTGGGCGGCAGCGTCCGGATGTCGGGATCGGGAATCGGAGCCGAAGCGAGCAACAGCCGCGTATAGGGATGGAGCGGATTCTCAAACAACGTCTCGGTCTCCGCGATCTCGACGATTCTTCCGGCATACATCACCGCCACCCGGTCGCAGATGTGACGCACCACGCCGAGGTCGTGAGCGACGAAAATATAGGACAATCCCATGTCGTGCTTGAGGTCGGCGAGCAAATTGATCACCTGGGCCTGAACCGAAACGTCGAGCGCCGAAACCGCTTCGTCGGCGACCACCAGTTTGGGCTTCATCACCAGCGCCCGGGCAATCCCGATACGCTGGCGCTGGCCGCCCGAAAAAGCGTGCGGATACCGGGTGCGGTGCTCCGGTTTGAGCCCGACCTTGCGCAGGATGTCGGCCACCATGTCATCGAGTTCGGCGCCCTTGGCCAAATGATGAATCCGCAGTGGCTCGGCGATGATTTCGCCCACCGTCATCCGCGGATTGAGACTGGCGAAGGGGTCCTGGAAAATCATCTGGATTTTGCGACGCAGCGGCAGGAGTTCGTGTTCGGAAAGCGTCCCGAGTTCGACATAGGAACCATTGCCGTCGGCGTCGAAATAGGCTTCACCCGAAGTGAATTCGAGCGCCCGCAGCAGCGTCCGGACGGTGGTCGATTTGCCGCAGCCGGATTCGCCGACCAGTCCCAGCGTCTCATTGCCGAAGAGCTCAAAGGAGACCTGATTGACCGCCTTGACTTCGCCGATTTTGCGGCGCAGGATACCGCTGCTGTTGACCGGGAAAAATTTGCATAGATTCCGCACCGCAAGCAACGGACGGGGTTCTTCGATCCAGCCGAAATCGGCGGCGTGATAAATTCGGCTCATTCGGCACCTCGCAACAGTTGCGGCATTTCCTGTGCCCGCAGGCAGCAGATCCGGCGGCCGCCGCCAAGCTCGGTCACCTCCGGCACGCCCCCCCGGTCGCAACGCCCGGCCAGGGCATAGGGGCAGCGGGGATGAAAAGGACAACCCGGCGGTAAATCAAGCAGGCTCGGCACGGTGCCTTTGATCGACGGCAGCCGTTCGCTTTTGTCATGAAGTCCGGGAAGCGACTGCAACAGTCCGTAGGTATAGGGATGGAGCGGATTTTTGATCATCTCGCGCACCGTCCCGCTCTCGACCACCCGCCCGAGATACATCACCGCCACGAAGTCGGCCACCTGGGCCACCACCGCGAGGTCGTGGGTGATCAAAAGGATACTGTTGCCGGTCTCCTGCTGCAACTTTTTCATCAGCGCCAGCACCTGGGCCTGAATGGTGACGTCGAGCGCGGTGGTGGGC
>JBFWIO010000337.1:0-4011 GCA_050255955.1 Victivallaceae bacterium | reverse complement strand
GAAGTTTCAACCGGAACGGCGCGTTGAGGGAGGCAAAAGTGCCGGAGCACTCGATTTCACGGTGAGCGGTGAACTCGTCAAAAAGTTCTGGCAGTGCCGAAAATACGGGATAACCCTCAATTCTGAGATCGCCGAGGATCAGCCGCCGCCCGTCATCGGAGCGGACCGTCCCCTTGCCCGGAATCGGCGGCAACCGGCGAACGGGGGATCGTCCGGCGAAGATCAAAAGACACCCCGCGATCAGCAATCCGGCGAGGATTACCGCGGTGATTTTGAACTTCCGGGAGATTTTTTTCATGCCTTAAATCGGTATCGGAGTTGCGTCGCTGCGGCTGAATTCGACCGTTTCGACCGGGACGAACCGGCCGTCTTCGCCGCGGAAACAGAGCGTTGCGCCGCGCCGGCCGTAGCGTCCGGATGCAAAAGCGTCGATCACCCGCGGAAAGACGACATGGTCACCGTTGACTTTGAGATTTTCGATATTGCGCCGGGCGATGATTTCGAGGAGGTCCGGCTCGGCCGGACGTTTGCCGCCGGGGCGGAGGTCGCGGACGGCGGCCAGTTCGGCGACACTGTGTCCGTCAAGCCGCACCGGCACCGGCTCCGAAATTCCCAGAATGGGACCCGAATCCATCTCCTTGTCGCCGTTGCCGGTGTAGCTCTGGGCGAGGATCACGCTGCTGCGAAGGGTGGGCAATCCCATGGTTATCGCTTTTTCGACCGGAAGCAAGTGGAGGCCCGCCAGCAGTCTGGAGCCGTCCGGGGCACATACCGTAAGGTCGCCGGGGTGGACGTTGAGGCACGGGAAATCGCCGGTCAGATTGGTCAGCGGCACGAAGCCGGCGAGAATTCCGAAGTCGATATTGCAGGGCGCGATCAAACGCCTGAGCTCGGCGGTCCACTCTTCGCGGATTTCCCGTCCCCGCGGCGTGGACAACCGGATCGAGCATTCGCCCCGCGCCCGGTAAAAGGCGCGGATGTCGAGCGCGATCAACTCGATGCCGAATCGGGTTGCAAGTTCCCGGGCGCGGCTGGTTTCCGGGGCGTCGGTGACCAGAGCGGCCGGCGTGAACGCAGGCAGTGCCGCCGTCCGGCGGCGTTCGAGGATGACTTCGGCATTGGTGCCGCTGCCGCTTAAAAAGATGGCCGCGCGCGGCAGCCGCGATCCCATTTTGAGCAAAGGTGTCGTCGGTTCGTTCATGAGAAAACTCGTCTTGTCAAAGCGATGAAGGTCATGAAAGCATAATTTGCCCCCGCTCGGACCTTTTTTCAAGCTTCCGATCTGTAAAATGGGGGACTTTTTGTTAAAAAAATGTCACTCCGGGCATTTTTCGATTTGCGCGAAAGGACAAAGCGGTTTATCTTATATCGTAACAGGAAAATATCATTGCAAAAGTGGATCAACTCCGCTGCAAAATGAACCACAGGGGTACTATTATGCGCAACGTTTCGATGAAAGTATTGTTGTTCGCCGCCGTCATGCTCGGTTTTGCCGCGTCCTACGCGGCGAGCTGGCCTTCGTCCGGCCCCGCCCGCAAGGTCACGACTTTGATCATTTGTACCAACAATAAGTCGCCGCGGCTGCTTGCCGAGACCATCCAGAGCGAAAGCAAACAGCCCTTCATCCTGTTGCCTGCGACCCAGAGCGATGACACCCGCATTTTCTTCGTTCCCAAAAAAGGCCAGCCGGCGATTGAATTGACCGAAGCCAAGCTTGCCGCTTTCATCCGCTTCCTCAATCCGAGCCGGGTGGTGGTGCTGGGCAACGACAATATCGTCCCCCGCCGTTACCTCCAGGATCTCGACCGCAGCATCCCGCTGGTCACTATCGATGCCGAAGACTGGAACCGCGTCGCCGAGGAACTCGGCTCGATGCTGAACCTCTCGGCGGTGCCGCAGGACTACAAGCGTCTGCGCGAAGACATGTTCTCCGATGCCAAGATCTATCGCCCGATCAGCAAGCCCGCCAAGGCCAAGGTTGATATCAAGGACGAGCCCAAGCTCGAAGAAGTCGCGCCGGTTGAAGCCGCCGCCGACAAGACTGCCGACAAGGCCGCTGCGCCCAAAGCCGATGCGCCCAAGGCCGATGCGCCCAAGGCCGACGCCGCCAAGTAATTGTTGACCGCCGACGACGGGACTGAAAATGCTTAATTTTTTCAAGATTGCCGACAATACGTTCAAAGAGTCGATCCGTGAGCCGATTTTCTTTCTGATGCTGCTGACCGCTCTGGTATTGATCGGCAATTTCCCGTCGATGGCGCTGTTCGTCTTTTCTGAGCAGTTGAAGCTGGTGGTGGACAGCTCGATGGCCACCTCGCTGCTTTTCGGACTGCTGGCCGCGGTGCTCTGCGCCAGCCACACTGTTTCGCGTGAAATGCGCAACGGAACGGTGCTGCTGCTGCTCTCCAAGCCGGTTCATCGCGGCTCTTTCATCCTCGCCAAAATCGCCGGAATCGTGCTGGCTTCGACGGTTTTCACCGTGGTCTGCAATCTCGCTTCGATCGCTTCGGTTTACATTGCGGTCGATCAGTTCCGGATGGATATGGGGGCATATTTCAGCTTCTGGGGAGTGGTGGTTTTTTCATGCATCGCCGGTATGGTCGCCAACTTTTGGAAAGGCAGTTCCTTTTCGTCGACCGCGACGGTGTCAATCAGCTTTCTGATGCCGCTTTTTGTGGTTTATTGTTATATGACGCGCGAGCATCCGGCGCTTTCGCTGCGGGATCTTGCGGCGGCATTGGTGCTGATCAATCTCGCGGTGGTGGCGATGTCTACGCTGGCGGTGGTCTTTGCGACCCGGCTCGATGTGGTGGCCAATCTCTCGGTCTGCTCGATCTTCTTCTTCCTCGGACTGATTTCTGGGTATCTATTCGGCCGCGACACCGGCTCCGAGGTCCTCAATTTCTTTTTCGGCATCATCTATGCGGTTCTGCCCAACTGGCAGTATTTCTGGCTGGCTGATGCGATCGCCTCCAACCGTCCGATTCCGGGCGCGTATGTGGCTTGGGCGATCGGTTATGTGACGCTTTATGTATCGATCTGTACGATGTGGGCGATCGCGATTTTCCAGAACAAGGAGATCGCAGGCGACATCCGGCAGTAGGCTGGTCGATCGGGACGTCAAGTTCGGCGGGATGCGAATCCCGCCGTTTTGCTTTTTATGCCAATTGCAAAAAAAATGCTGCGATATTCGCACGCTTGCGGTTTTCCGGTAGCGGCAACGATTTCCGGCGTTCCCGCATTTCCAACATTCTAATAGGAATTAGAGCCGGCCCGCCCCGTGCAATTTTTCTCTCACTTCGGCGAGATGCGCGGAGAGTTTGGAGTAACGCGGAGCAAGCCGGGTGTTGCGTACCGCGGTTTCGAGCGCTTTGCTGCTGCCGATCAGGATCAAAAGTTTGCGCGCCCGGGTGACGGCGGTGTAGAGAAGATTGCGCTGGAGCATCATATAATGCTGCGAGAGCATCGGCAGAATCACGGCCGGGAATTCGCTGCCCTGCGACTTGTGAACGGTGATCGCGTAGGCGAACATGATTTCGTCGGCCTCGTCGAAATTGTAATCGACCGCGATGCCGCCGTCAAAGACGACCTGAAACTTCTTTTTGCCGCTCTCGATGCGGAGCACCCGGCCCATGTCGCCGTTGAAGACTCCCTTGTCGTAGTTGTTGGAGCACTGCATGACCTTGTCGCCGGATTTGATCGCGCGATCGCCGTGTTTGAACTGCGGTTTGTCGCCGCCGTTGAGGAGGTGCTGGAGCATGCGGTTGAGTTCGACGGTGCCGCAGTTGCCGCGATTCATCGGCGAAAGCACCTGAATGTCGTTGACCGGATTGAATCCGAAACGTTCGGGAATCCGTTCGGTGATCAGTTTGGCGATCAATTCCAAAGCCCGCTCGGGGTCGTCCTGTTCGATCCAATAAAAGTCACTCAGTTCAGTTTGGTTCGGCGGTGTTTTTTCCGGCAGCAGGCCGCGATTGATGCGGTGGGCGTTGCGGATGATCCGGCTACCCT
>JBFWIO010000336.1:0-4017 GCA_050255955.1 Victivallaceae bacterium | reverse complement strand
TTACCGCGAGCTGACGCCGGACGAGGGGGCGCAAATTGAAATCACCTCGACCCTGCCGAAAATCAACGATCCCGAACTTCCCGGCCCTATAACCTGGGAGCTTGGTTTCAAAATACCTTTTGCGGTTTTCAAGTCCACCAGCGGTCTGTCCCAAGTCCGTTCCGGCACAGTCTGGCGCGCCAATTTCTACAAATGCGGCGACGAGACCAGCCATCCCCACTGGCTCAGCTGGCAGCCGATTTCGGAGTTGAATTTCCATCTCCCGGAGTGCTTCGGCGAGATCGTTTTCGAGTGAGGCGCGATGTATCTCTTTTATATCGACGAATCCGGCAATCGAGACCTGGAACATTTGGAGAGGGAGCGCTTTTACGTGCTTGCCAGTGTAGGCATGTTTGAGCGGCGATGGAAGAAGTTTCATTTTGAGATCGAAAATGTGAAGAAGGGCATTCTTAAACGGATCAATGATGACTACGGCCTTGCTCTTGATCTTTCACGTGATACGGAGGTTAAGTCCACATATCTACGGAATCCCAATGCCAGAAAAAATCATCCATTTTCTCTTTTTCAGACTGACTTTGAGCGAAAAACATTAAGTGATGCCTTTTTTGAGCAAATAGAGGAAATCAAGGCGATTGTCATTGCCGTGGTTATCGATAAGCGATATATAGATAATCGCTTATCCAGTCAGCTTGAATTGCATAACAAAGCATGGGAACTGCTTTGTGAACGGATCGAAAGTTTTATGCAGGAGAAGCACGATAAACACAAAGCAATTCTGATCACCGATGATACCGGATTGCAAAATAACTTGGCGGCAGCCAAACATCAATCCGATTTGTACCGACGCGGCGCAAGCTCCGGGCTGCGTATGAATCACATCATTGAAATGCCGCTTTTCGTCAGCAGTCAAACCAATGCCGGAGTTCAATTGGCGGATATTTGCGCATACAATATTTATCGCCGCTTCAAGGATGACCTGCCCGAGTACGATTTTTTTGTCAGGATCAGGCCATTCATCTATAAATCGCTTAATACGGCAAAAGGCAAACTCGATGGCTTGAAAGTGTTTCCAAATCAGAGTGAATTTGCCTGAGAAGAAAATGAAGTTCGGCGGGGATATCCCTATCGAGCCGCAAGCGGCACCGAACTAACAATAAGATAACTATCCAAATGTCTTTTGTCAACTCCCGGATGGGAAAAATATCAGAAAATTATATAAAATAGATATAAAATATCAGGAATTCGATCATTCTTATATCAATTTGACATACAAATTCAGAAAATAACATAGGAAAGATTGCATCATGGCTGTCAATGATCTGGTCGGGTTGTTCGTGAAACTGTTTTTGCTGCTGACGCCGTTTTTTGTGCTGTCGGTTTTTGTCACTTTGTGCGACGGGATGGAGTGCGCGGCCAAGCGCAGACTGGCGATCCGGACCACCTTTGCGATCTGGGTGGTCTGCGTGATCATCTACTTTTTTGGCGACACCATTTTCAAGTACCTCGGACTGACGCTCGACGCGTTTCAGGTCGGGGCCGGGATTCTGCTCTTGTTAAGCGGGATCGAACTGGTGCGCGGGACTTCGGTCGGCGGCGTGCGACGGGCTGATCCTTCGGGTGACTTTTCGGTAGTGCCGCTGGCGATTCCCTATACCGTCGGGCCCGGCACCATCGGAACGCTGCTGGTGATGGGGGCGAGCGCCAATTCGATGCAGACCCGGCTGATGGTGCTGGCTGCGATCACCACCGCGGTGGTGGCAATCGGGGTTCTGCTGATCTTCGCGGACGCATTGGAACGTGTGCTGCGGCGCAAGGGACTGGATATCCTGAGCAAACTCACCGGCCTTTTCCTCGCCGCGATGGCTTCGCAACTGATCCTTGGCGGGATGCGCAACGTGCTGTTCAAAAACTGAGCGGAAAGAGGCCGGCTGTGAAAAAAATCCTGCCCGCGTTGTTGCTTGGTCTTTGGTTCCTGCCGCTTCCGGCGGCGAAACTCGCGGTGCTTGCCGACGTCCATGTTTCGCCCGGCAATCCGAATGCGGCGGCCCTGGCCAAAGTGATCGGCGAGATCAATCAGGGCTCTTACGATGCGGTGCTGGTGCCCGGCGACCTCACCAACAACGGGGACGAGGCCGAATTCGATACCGTCAAGGCCCTGCTTGATCAACTCAACGTCCCCTGCTTCGCCATTCCCGGCAACCATGAGACGACCTGGTCTCCGAGCGCCGGGCAGGGCTGGTTCAGGCGCTGGCCGTCCGACCGGATCCTGGCCGACGTCGGCGACGTCCGGCTGATTGGGTTTGCCACCGGGCCGGAGATGAAGATGGGCGACGGCTTTGTCCGTTCCGACGATCTCGCCTGGCTCAAACAGATGCTGGCAGAGAACTCCGGCAAAAAAGAGCTCATTGTTTTCTGCCACTATCCATTGGTTCCCGGTCTCGGCAACTGTCGCGAAGTCTCCGCTTTGCTGCGGCCGGCGAACGTGGCGGCGGTAATCAGCGGACACTTGCACCGCAGCCGGGTTTACGATTACGACGGCGTGCCCGGCATTGTCGGCCGCTCCTTGCTGTCCGGAACCGCCGAACCCGCCGGGTATGCGGAAATCGAAACCACGCCGGACAAAATCATCTACCGGGAAAAAATTCCCGGCGAAAAAGGCTACGCTCTGGTGCGTGAACTCAAGCGCGGCGACCCTGCCGCGTGGCAGGCGGCGCCGATCCCGGCACCGGATGCGGCCGGAGAAGCTTTGACGCCCGGGGGATACCAAATTTCGCTGCTGGCCCGTGATCCGGCCACCGTATTCACCGCGCCCGCGGTCGGCGGCGGTGCGCTTTATTACGGCACCTCCGACGGCAAGCTCAAGGCGATCGAGGTCGGCAGCGGGAAGCTCCGCTGGGAGATTCAGCTCGCCAAGCCGGTTTATTCCAACCCGGTTTATGTGGACGGACTGGTTGCGCTCGGCGTCGTCGATAACGCGATCGTCGGGATCGCCGCCGCCGACGGCAAACTCAAGTGGCGGGTGGAAACGCAGTCTCCGGTTTCCGGACACGGCGCGGCACGCGACGGCAAATGCTATTTCGGCGATTCGGCCGGGTATTTCTACAAAATCAATCTCGCCGACGGCAAGTTGGAGTTCCGGAAAAAAGTGGCTTCCGGCCGTTTCCAGGCCCGGCCGCTGATTGACGGCGGCCGGATCTATACCGGAGCGTGGGATCGCGGATTTTATGCCCTCGACGCCGCCACCGGACAGGTTCTCTGGCGCTGGTGGCCTTATGAGAAAACGGTCTCGGTGCTTTATTCGCCGGGCAACTCGACGCCGGTGGCGGCGGGCGGCAGAATTTACTTTGCCACTCCCGACCGGATGCTCAACGCGCTGGACGCCGCCACCGGCAAAACCGTTTTTCGGGCCAAGGACTATCGTTACCGCGAAGCGGTCGGCGTTTCCGCCGACGGCAGCGAGGTCTATGCCAAAACCATGGACGGCGAATTGATCAGCGTCCCGGCGACCTCGCCGGACGGCAAAGACGCGCGGACGGTCAAGCTCGATCTTCGCAATGAACACACCCCGTGCCCGATTCTGGAAAGCCGCGGTGAAGTCTGGTGCGGCGCGCGAACCGGCGAGATCGTCGCGGTCCGGCGCGGCGAAAATACGCCATTTTTCCGTTTTCCCGGCGGGATTTCCGCCGTCAACGGCTTTGCCGAGGGGCCGGACGGGACGCTTTTTGCCACGCTCATCGAGGGGAAAATATACCGCATTGAACGGCGATAAGGGCAAGCACGGCCAGCATCAGCACGATCATCAGCACGATCAGGAATTTCGGCGTTCCGGGCTTGACCGGCAACAGCTTATTCTCGATCGTCGAGCCCGGCGGAATCGCCGGTTTGTGGGTGAAAAAGAGCCCCATGCGGTTGGACAGGCGCATGCGCGGATTGACCGCCCAGCTGCCGGCGGCGAGGAAATCGGTGATGCTCCGGCTCCACAGCTTGACCAGCGACACCGACAGCATCGGCGCGCAG
>JBFWIO010000335.1:0-4030 GCA_050255955.1 Victivallaceae bacterium | reverse complement strand
GAAAACTTCGGGCTCAAGTTCGCCGGCGACGCCAAGGATCCGATGGTGCTCAATCCCGATGAACTGCGCCGGGTCGAGACCGCGTTCCGCCGCTCGATGGGCGAAGCCGATTACGCCCCGGGCGAAGACCGCAAGCTCCTTTACGGCGGCTACGACCCCCTCAGCGTGACACTGACCCACATTCTCAACAACAAGGCCGGGGTGGCCTGGACCACCTATTCCCATACCGCGCTCCCGGTAGCGACTTCGGCGGGCGGCAAAAACGCCGCCGAATTCGGCGGCATGATCGACAACACCGATATTGCCAACCGGCTCAAGCCGATGCTGGCCCCGCTGCCATGAACCGATGGCGGTTGCGGCTGCGTAAATTCCTCCGCCGGAACCTTGCCGATCTGATCCTGATCGGTGTTTTCGCGCTTCTCGGGGTCTTTTTGCAGTCGCTTGACCTCCGTCCCGCTTCGCCGGTCAGGCAAACCGGGGTCAAAGTCCCGGCCCGGGTGCTTGCGGCCGACGATCGCTTCGTCACCGGCCAGGGACTGGTGCTCTACGGCCACCAGTCACTTCAGGTTGAAGTGCTGCGCGGTGCTTACGCCGGAAAAGTCTTTTCAGCCCAGAATCTTCTGCACGCCCAACCCGAGCTCGACCGGCTTTACCGGCCCGGCGACCGGGTGTTGACCGGTATCCTCGACGGCAGCGTACCGGGCGAGAGCACGGTCAACGCCCAAAGCCTCTTCACGGCGGACAAGGCGCTCTGGCTTTTTGCGGCGTTCGCTCTGATTTTGCTGTTTTTCGGCGGCCTCACCGGACTCAAGGCGCTGATTTCCTTTGTGCTGGTCTGCCAGATCCTGTGGAAGCTGGTGGTGCCGCTTTGTTTGCGCGGCATCAATCCTCTCGCGGTGACGCTGACGGCGGTGACGCTGCTGACCGCGGTGATCATTTTTATCGTCGCGGGCTGGAACCGCAAAGGGGCGAGTGCTTTCGCCGGTTCGCTGCTCGGGGTGTTGGCAAGCTGCGGCCTCGCGGTGGCGGTCAGTCGGCTTTTCGGGGTCAACGGAGCGGTGATGCCGTACTCGCAGACGCTGATTTACGCCGGGTTTCAGCATCTCAATCTGACTGATTTGTTCATCGGCGGGATTTTTCTTGCCTCGTCGGGGGCGGTGATGGATCTCGCGATGGATGTCGCCGCCGGGATGAACGAAGTCGCCTTGCACCGGCCGGGGCTGTCGCGGCGGGCGCTCGCGGCTTCCGGCTTCCGGATCGGGCGGACCGTGGTCGGGACGATGACCACCACCTTGCTGCTGGCTTACTCCGGCGGCTACCTGACGCTGCTGATGATGTTCGCCGCCGAGGGGATCGGGCCGTGGGAGTTTCTCAATTACCCCCATGTCGCCGCCGAAGCGGTCAAGACGCTGGTCGGCAGCCTCGGCCTGGTGTTGGTCGCTCCCTTTACCGCGCTGGTCGGGGCGCTTCTCCTCCATCGCCCGCGGCGGCGTTGAATCGGGTCTGATCCACTTGTTTTGGATCAAAATAAACCGATTTTTTGACGCTTTCTTCTTGTCTTGCCCGGTGGTTTGCTGTACCATATTGTCTCGGCGGATCAATATGTTGCACAGGATTGCTTTTTGGGCCGATGCCCGGGGGTATTCGAGACGCGGGATGCTACTCGACGTAGCAAGCCCGCGTCTCGAATACGGCCGGGCGCGTCCCGAACGCAACCCGGAACGGGCGCGAGAGTTGCGAATCCCGCCACGCCTTGCAATCGAGGTACGATACTCGTATCGCTCCTCGATTGCAAAGCGCGGCGGCCTTTCGCAACTCTCAGCGTCCTGTGCAACATATTTATCCGCCGAGACAATAATCAGGAAACCATTACCGGAAACCAAGGAGGTTTGCTTTGAAAACCAGGAGTGTTTTGCTGTTGCTGTCGCTGGTCGCCGCCGCGGCTTCCGCCGCCGAGCCGGCCGTCAAGCTTCAGGCCGAGAATGCCAAACTCGACCCCGCCCGCGTCGAAGTTCTCACCACGCCCAAAATCGCCAACGACAAAGTGGTCGCACTGAAACCCGGTGCGGCCGCCAATGTTCATACCAAAGGCACCGCGCCCGATCTGGTTTTTGACCTCAAACTTCCCGCCGGGCGTTATGAAATGAAGACCTTTGCGGTGACCGACGCCGAGGGCGAGGCTCTGATGAGCAAGGCCAAAACCAAGTTTGAGTCGATCTTTATGCAGGTCCAGCTCGACGACCAGACCCCCGGCAAAAAGGTCATCTACGTACCGTGGAACCGTCCGCTCCAGACCACCGGCAAATATCAACTGAAACCGGGCAGCCAACTCAAAATCTGGCTCCCGCGCGGCGTCCAGCTCGACCGGATCGAGCTCGAACCTTATATTCCTCCCGCGGTTCCGGCGGCGGCGCGCAATTACCAGCCCAAAATCACGCCAAAAGCGGAGCACCCCCGGCTCTGGGTCAACCCCGAAACCTTGCCGCAGGTTCGCGCCAACCTCAATCTCGGCGAAAACAAAGCGGTATGGGAAGAAGTCCGGGCCTCCGCCGCCAAGCCGTATGCCTACACCTACGATCCCGAAGCCGACATCCAGTACGACGCCAAACTTGAGCGGGCGGCCCAGGAAAAGGCGTTCGTCTATCTGATGACCGGCAACAAGAAAATCGGCCGCGAGGCGGTCGATCTGATGATGGCTTACATTCCCAACGTCCAGTTCAACAACCTTCTCGACATCGCCCGCGAAATCGGCCGGGCGCTGGTCAGCTGTTCCTTTGTCTACGACTACTGCTATGATTTGATGACCCCGGCGGAGCGGACCGCGTTGAGCTCCGGGATGATGCGGCTCGCCGACGACATGGAGTGCGGATGGCCGCCCTTTGGCCAGCCCATCGTCAACGGTCACGGGGCGGAGGCCCAGATCAATCGCGACTTGCTGACCATGGCGATCGCGATCTACGGCGAAAACAACGAACCCTACAAGTATTGCTCGTATTTGATCCTCGAAGAGCTGGTGCCGATGCGCGCTTTTGAATACCGCTCGAACCGCCACAATCAGGGGGTCGGCTACGGGTCGTTCCGCTTCAACTTCGAGATGCACGCGGCCTGGCTGATGCGCCGGATGGCCGGGCGCGAAGTCTTTGACCCCAACATCAAGACGGTGTACAACCAGTGGCTCTACGGCCGGTTCCCGGACGGCACGATGATGCTCGACGGCGACGGCAGTTTCCACAAAGCCTACTTCAAAAGGCCGCAGAATACCTTTATGTGCGCGAGCTACGCCGCCGATCCCTTGTTCAAGGCCGAATTCGAGAAGCAGGGGGGCAAGGCCGACGACGCGCTGATTTATCTCATGCTCAACGATCCCGCCCTCAAGGCCGACGGCGATTTGAGCAAGCTGCCGCAGGTTCACTATTTCCGCGATGTGCTCCCGGCGGTCATCTTCCGCACCGGCTGGAACATCGGGCCGGATTCGAGCGACGTCTTCATCGAGATGAAGGGCGGCGGTTACAGCTTTGCCAACCACCAGCACCTCGATGCGGGGGCGTTCCAGATTTTCTATCGCGGCATTCTCGCCACCGACCTCGGCACGTACAAGTTCTCGGGGACGCCCTATGACTTCGGCTTCAACAAGCGCTCGATTCCCCACAATGTGATGCTGATCCACGATCCCGGCGAGAAATTCGGACGCGGCAATGTCTCCAACGACGGCGGCCAGCGGGTGGTCGAAAGGACCCCGCTCAACGTCAAAATGCTGACCACCGACCCTGAGTTCATCACCGGCAAAACGCTCTCGGCCGACTTCGGCCCGGACGCGACGGCTCCGGAATACGTCTTCTTCAAGACCAACCTCGCCCCCGCCTATTCGGCCAAGGTCAAGTTCTACACCCGGAGTTTCGCGGTGCTGCGGACCGGGAACGAAGCGGTGCCGGCACTCCTTTTCACCGTCGACCGGGTCGAAAGCGCCAAAAAAGAGTTCAAGAAGTACTACACGCTCAACACCCTCTTTGAACCGAAAAAGAACGGCGAA
>JBFWIO010000334.1:0-4047 GCA_050255955.1 Victivallaceae bacterium | reverse complement strand
CGTGTGCTCTTCCGATCTGCACGGATCAAATAGTTTACGACAGACCGATACCATTCACCATTACAGGAGGAAGAAAGATGAAAAAAGTTTTGTGCGCCATGTTGTTGTCCGCCGTCGCCGCCGTACTTCCGGGGGAAGAGTACCAAATCGGGACGTCGGGCTGGGAGAGCCTCAAGAATACGTCGGAAAAGGAGGGCACGCTGGTGGTTGCCGGGAATACCATGCTCAAGAGCAAGGAGTTCTACCCGGTCGATCCGGCCAAGACCTACAAACTCTCGGCCACCGTCCGCAACGCCGACGGCTCGACACCGGCTTCGCTCTTCATCGGATTCATGCCCGCGACGGCGGACAAAAAATTCATATCGGCGGTGATGGTGACGCCGGTTCCGGCCGTGACCGGGGAGCTTGCGGCCGCTTGCGAAGCCAAAGACACGGTAATCAAGGTCAAGCCGGACGCCGGCAGCGACTGGAATCCCGGCAAGCAGTGGTGGTCGGTGGCCTTTGACGCCAAAGCCGACCTGAGCGATCTGCCCAACCGCGAGCTCACAGCCAAAATCAAGTCGATTGAAATGAAGGACGGGATCTGTGAAATCAGCCTCACCGGCCCCGCCTGCTTCAAAAAAGAGGCGGGGACCCGGGTGCGGATTCACGCCGGCGGCGGTTCCTTCATGTATCCGGTTCTCGCCGGCAAACCGGCTCCGTCCGACTGGGCCACGTTTTCGGGAACGGTCAAGGGGGTCAGTGACGGATACGCCACCAAAGCCTGGCCGAAACCGGCGACGCTCTGCCAGGTGATCATCCTGGCCAACTGGGACAACCCCAAGAGCGCAATTGAACTCAAAGACGTGAAACTCAACATCGAATAATCCTCCGGGAAAGTGAGCCGGGTATGAAAAGACGATTTACGCTGATTGAACTGCTGGTGGTGATCGCAATTATCGCGATCCTCGCTTCGATGTTGCTGCCGTCTCTCAACAAGGCGAGGGCAACGGCAAGGGCGGCCCAGTGCAAGGGCAATATGCGGCAGAACGGCTTGGCCTTTGCGCTGTACGCCGCCGAGCAGAAGGATTTCTTGCCGTTAGGCTGTTCCTACGGCACCGGTAAATCGATTCGCTGGGGGCAGTTTCTCCACGGTTACGGAACATATTTAGGAACTCAAATCGGCCCCGATTATTCCGCCAACAAAAAAGTCTGGGTCTGCCCGGACAACCCGCGATTTGAACTCAATTTCCCGGACGGGTATTGCTACGGGACGCTCTTCGGCTCCGACCCCTACACCGACGGCACCAAACCCGACAAAGGGCCCAAGGCTTTCGAAAAAGACAACGCCGCCACTGGCGGCTGGCTGAAAATGGGAAGGATCAAACAGCCGAGCAAGGCAAGCTTGCTGTTCGACTCCTGGATGACCAATGCTCAGATTTATATCGTCCAGCCCGCAACAAGCACCACCACGCTGGTACGGCTGATTCACGGAGGGCGCTCCAATGTCCTCCATGTCGACGGCCACGTCAGCATGATGGGCGGAACCGAACTCAAAAGCGAATTCGCCTTTCTGGTCGGAGCCAATGAAGACGGATTCAAAATCACGCTTTAACGTGTATCGCAAAGGACGCGTCATGCAGAAGAAATTCACTCTGATCGAACTGCTGGTGGTGATCGCGATTATCGCGATCCTCGCCGCCATGCTGCTGCCGGCTTTGAACCAGGCACGCGACAAGGCGACCGCTGCCAACTGCGTTTCGAACCTGAAACAGGTCGGCACCGCGCTGTCGCTTTATCGCAACGACTACGGCGAATTCTTTGTCTCCAACAACACCAACGGCGATTATACCGGCCCCACCCAGAACGGATACAACGGAATTCACGGGCAGTGGACCAGTATTTTCATCAAGGGCAATTATCTTCCATACAATGCGAATACGTTCATCTGTCCGGTTTTCCGGAGGGTGTTCCCGCAATTGAAGGGGCCCGATTATTCGTACTCGGCGCCCCAGATCAACATGACCTCCACCGATCCGGCGCGGGGGGTGTTCAACCTCAACGCCAAACCGATTGCGACCTTCGGCTCGTCAAAAGTCGGAATTTTCAGCGACGGCGCCAATCCGCTGACGGGATCGGCGACCCAGCCTAATGGCGGCCCCTGTTCCCGGCTGATCGCCACCGGCGACAAAGCCGTCAGCTGGTGGTACGCCCACTTCGCCCCGATCCACTCCGGCCGGGTCAACATTTCCTTCCTCGACGGCCACGTCGGCGCGGGTTCGCCCTCGGAGTGTTACAACAACTTCGGCTTTCTCGCCGGAGGCCAGCCCGGCCCCGCTCCGATGAGCGTTGCCAAAATGACCGTTTTCGCGGTCGGCGGACCGGGCACCACCGCCATTGTGACGGTCGCGCCCAAAGCCAACTGGATCACCAACTAAGTCAAACGCGAGACGTTCCGATGCGGCAAACGGAACCGTTTTTCTCCTCAGGAAACGTCAGGCGGGGGCGATGAAATCAGAATGAAGAAAAGGAGAATGTTTGCAATGAAGCAATGGTTTGGAATAATGCTGCTGGGGGCGACTACGGTCTTCGCCGGAACGCTGGAGGAGGAGCTGGCCAAACTCGGGCCGGCGGGCGGCATGCTGACGATCGAAGCCCCCTGCCGGGTGGAGAACAAAGTCACCGTCCCCGCCAACGTCACCATCGCGGTTAACAAAGCCGGAGTGATCGAGCTCGGCGACGCGGCGGAGCTGACTATTGACGGCGGCTTGAGCGCTCCGGCGCGGCAGATTTTCAAGGGCGCGGGCAAAGTCACCGGGCGGGCGCAAGTCGCCGCGGTGCTGCCGCAGTGGTTCGGCGCGGCGGGCGACGGCAAACAGGACGATGCCCCGGCGCTCAACCGGGCCGCCGAATTCGCCCGCACCACTGCCGAAAAACGGCTGCTGATCCCCTCCGGGCGCTACAAGATCAATTCGCAGATCGATATCCGCTGCAACGTAGACTGCTTCGGCGTCCTGGTCAAGGAGATCGAGATCGACGAGAGCAAGACCACCGTCGGGAGCTTCACGCGCACCCCGGATTTCAAGCCCAAAAACGCGATCAGCATCCGGATTCTCCCCGATGAAGCCCCGATCACGCTTGATGGCAAAGCCTTCGCCGGGATAAGACGCGGCGCGGTCGAACTTCCGGCTTTCGCCAAAATCGCCCGGCTCGACCGGCCGGGTGAAACCGTCGATCTCGTCCCGGGCGGCACGCTCTATTTGCGCTCGACCGACTTCTCTTCGGCGCGGAACAATCAGAAAGGTGACGAGTACTACGCCAAATTCGACTGTTTTTCGATCGTTTCGCCGCGCGGCGGGGTGATGCCGGAGGCTTTTTACGATTTCAATCTGCCGGACAACGCGCCGGGCTGGGACGGTGCCAAAGTGTACAAACGCGGCGACTACTGCCGGGCCGACGGCAAAATCTTCAAAGCCACCTACCCCTCCGGCCCCGGCACTTTTCACCAGGACAAGTTCCTCGGCAAAGCCGACGTCGGCTCGGCCGATCCGGCCAAGAGCACCCGGCAGACGATCCGCTACGCCGGCGGCAAGGAGGACGGCGTCAACGCCTGGGTCGAAGTGAAACTCAACGCATTCTACGTGCCGCCGCAGATTCCGCTCGCAATCAACGGCCTCGCAATCGAAGTGAGCGCAATCGATCCCGAGAACCGGGTCAAGCCGATCGCCGACACGACCATGTCGGTCACCCGCAGCGATGTGACGGTCAACAACCTCAAAATCGTCTGTACCGACCGCAATGCGCTGCTGTCTTCATTGCTCGGCGTCGGCAGCGCCGCCAACATAACGTTCAACAATGCTTTCGTATCCGGCGCGACCTATCACGGACTCGGCTACAATATACTCAACACCAACGTCGCCAACGTCACCTACAACAACTGCGTCTCGGTCAACTGCCGCGACGCGATGGCGGGTAACCACGGCAAAAACGTCACCATCAGCGGCGGACGCTATTTCTGCATTGACGATCACTACGGGATGAACTACATTATAAGGGGCGCGGATGTAG
>JBFWIO010000333.1:0-4048 GCA_050255955.1 Victivallaceae bacterium | reverse complement strand
AAATTGTCCATTCAAAAATAAACGTAGTCATTCGCTTTGCTGCCGTCGGGCTGGCGCCCGCCGTCGCGCCTCCTGGACTTTGTGATGGTTGCCCTGCGCTTCTCGGCTTCGCCTGCGATGATCGGGCTCGCGAAGGGCTTCGCCGCTTCGCGTGTGGCCCGGGAGGTCGGGGGGTCGAGTCCCCTATTTCACCCCATTTCGCGAATACCGGAGGCGCTGCATGCCTCCGTTTTTTTTTGCCCGGACAATAAATTGTCCATTCAAAAATAAACGTAGTCATTCGCTTTGCTGCCGTCGGGCTGGCGCCCGCCGTCGCGCCTCCTGGCTTTTTTATTGAATTGGGTTCTCGAGGGCGCGAGAGATATCATCCGTTCTGGAAGAAGCGAGCCTCCTTGCAACGCATCGCAAACAGCCAGGCTGGATTACTTGTTTGCTTCTTCAACTTTACGTCTGCCCGAAGCCATGCTGCAACTGTTTCAAGCTCCGCTTCGTCGCGATGTCCCGCGTCTCAACGCGGACGACAAATATACCAATCGCGCCGGATACTTTCACGTGCGATTCAAACCCCGTCAGTGAGAAAAATCTGTATGTTCTGTATGTTCCGTATGTAAATCCATCGAAAAGCCCCGGGCTACGTCAACTGCCGTCCTGGGTGTCCGATCAATCGCAGTTTATTTCTGCTGTCCGGGGGCTGGCAGGTTACTTGCCTGCGGCGCTCTGCTGAAGCGAATGACGTCGATCCCGCCGTACCGGCCCGGATCCGGGAAATCTTTAAAAAAAACAAACTCGACGATACGCGCCCCTCGGTGCTCTTCACCTGGGGCGCACTGCTGCGCGGCGAAACCGGCAGGATCGCTGATGCCGTTCACCACAGAACCGGCTCCGGTCCGCCGTGACAAGCCCAATGTTCTGGTGCTCGACCATTTCGACTACGAGCCCGACGGCGTTCCGGCGGGGAAAGCGTCTACTTCATCGCCGCCGATGATGAGGTGCGCAAACACCTCTGGTGCCCTGCGGCCTCTTCGCCCCGCCGGTGCTTAAATTGTCATGAGCGCAAGATCACCGGCTGGCCGCTGGCGGCGGACTCATAGCAGGCGGTAATGAGTTCGACCGCGCGGCGCCCTTCGCGGCCGGAAACCGAGAGCGGGCGGCGTTCGAGAATCGCCGCCGCCAGCTCCTCGATCTGCCGCCGGTGTCCTTCGCAGGACATCGCGTTGGGGCGCGAAGAGCCGCCGGTGATGCCTTCGCCTTTGCCGCCCCCGGCGCGGATTGCGGCGTCTTCCGGACGTTCTTCGGCAAAAACCCAGCGGGTGATGCGGTCGTCCTCCAGCGTCACGCTGCCGCCGGTGCCGACCAGCTCGACCCGGCGCGGGAAGCCCGGCGCACAGGCGGTGCCGGCGGCGATGGCGCCGAAGGAGCCGTTGGCGAAACGGAGCAACGCGGCGGCGGTGTCTTCGACTTCGATGCCGTGGTGCAAACGCCGCGCGGTGTGACAACTCACTTCGGCGACTTCGCCATTGAGATGGAGCAACAGGTCGACGGTGTGAATCCCCTGATTCATCAGCGCCCCGCCGCCGTCGAGCGCCATGGTGCCGCGCCACGAGGCCGAGTTGTAATATTCCGGCGTCCGGTACCATTGCATGGTAGCCGCGGCGAAAACCGGAGTGCCGAACCGGCCCGCGTCGACCGCCTGCTTGATCAGCCGGACATTGGCGGCGAAACGGGACTGGAAGACCGCCGACAACAGCACCCCGGCTTCCTCGCAGGCGGCGATGAGCAGGTCGATTTTTGCGGTGGTGACCTCGAGCGGCTTTTCGCAGAGAATATGCTTGCCCGCCCGGGCCGCCGGGATCGCCACTTCGGCATGAAGCCCGCTGGGGGTGGCGATGGTCACCGCCTCGACGTCTGAAGCGAGGAAGCTCGTCAGGTCGGCGGCGGCGCGGCAGTTGTGGCGTTCGGAAAAAGCCGCTGACCGGGTCGGATTCTGATCGTACACCGCGACCAGTTTGGCTTGGGAAGCGCGCGACAGCGCCTCGGCGTGGATTTCGGCGATCGCGCCGGTGCCGATGATGCCGAATTGAACAATTCTTTGATTCATATCTCTCCCGGAATCAGATTAACGTTGTCCGGTCAGGGCGAAATTAACTTCACCCGGATCGCGGAGCGGATATTCACTGCCGTAGACCAGACGCGCCACTCCGAAGCGGTCCCGGATTTTCTCAAACGCCAGACCGATATCGGAGAGGCGGGAGCACTCAAACGTCAGGTCCGGCCGTTCGCCGAAGCGTTCAAGCAGCGGCTCAAAGTCGGCGGCGCGGACGCCCTGCAGACAATAGCGGTTTTGCGGTGCCCCGGCGAGGAAAGCGAGCAATTCATCGAGCTTCACCAATCGCGGCCGCCAGGCGCGGTGGCGGAAGCGGTGGTCGCCGAGTTCGAGATTGATCCATAGCGGCAACCCGAGGCGGGCGGCGAAAGCAAAAAAATCCCGGTGCGCGGGGTCGTCGAGCCGCCAGCCGTGCGCGTAGGGCGAGAGCCAGCCGCCCGCGAAACCGCCCGTCGCCGCGTCTTCAAGCACCAGTTCGCGGTTGTATGCGGCGGGGTCGAAAGTAGCGAGCGCTTTGAGCGCGGGATACGCGCGGCAGCGCGCCAGATGATCACGATTGCCCGCAAGGTGATCGGGAGCAAACATTCCGCCGAGGTCGGCGACATAGGCGACCGCCCCCTCTTGCTCAAGTCGCTCCGCAATCCCGGCCGCGGTATTCCCGACGGCCGGGAAAAACGGGCTTTCACCGCAGAAAATGAAGTGGTCGGCGGCAAACAGCGGCGAATCCGGCGCGACCGCGCCGGTCGGAGCGGCATTCGACGCGGCGGGAAGTCCGGTCAATTTGAACACCCGGACCGCGTTGCGCCAGGCAACCGGTTCGCGTGCTTCCGGCGCGAGTTCGGCAAAAGCCAGTTTAGCCAGTTGCGAGCGGTTGCTCCGCCCGTAGAAGTCGGAGCCGTAGAGAACGCGCCCGGCACCCTCCGCCGCCACCAGCGCCGCCAACATGCCGGGCTCGGGAAAGCCGCCTGAAATATCAAGAAAGGCGTTGGTACTCGCAAACTTTTTGATCATGCCGAGGCTCTGACGCCAGTTGCCTCCGGCGTGGGCGGCGATCATCGTCGTATCGGGATGACTCCGGCTGAGTGCGACGAATTCACGAATGTCGATTTCGCCGGGCAGATTGCCGTCGGTGCGGTTGTAAACATGGAGCAGCACCGGGAGTCGGCGCCGTCCCGCTTCGGCCAGCACTCCGGCGGTATTTTCGAGCGAGCCCGCGCCGTCCTTGAGCGAAGTCCAGAGCTTGATCCCGATCGCGCCGTCGCCCAGCGAGCGTTCAAGCTCCGCCGGCCAGTCCGGCTGCTGCGGGTCGAGATAAGCGAGGAAGCGCGCCCGCTCGGGGTGCCGCCGGACAAAGGCCGCCGCCTGCTGATTTGCCCGCCGGGGAACTCCGGGCGCGGGGTAGTACGCCCAGTCGCCGAGACAGCTCACGATGACGAAGTCAACTCCCGCGCGGAGCGAATCGGCGAGGAGGGCGTCCTCGTATTCCGGGGTGGCGAGTTCGAACTTGGGCAGATGGACGTGGCTGTCGATCAGCATGGCGATTCCCTTTATTTTTTGCGGGCGAAGTAGTATTTGTTGAGCAGAATCGGGTCGCCGTCGAAGAGCACCTGATTTTTGATCATGCTGACGTGGCCGTCAAGCCACAGCACCCCCATCGTGGTATAGTCGTCGTGGCGGCCGTCGAAATAGGGGCGGCCCAGTGCGGCATAAATAAAATTGGTCTGGGTGGTCGAGGTCGAGGCGTGATCCGAACTTTCGCCGATGCCCACGGTCAGGCTCGGCTTGGTGACCTGATTGGGTTTGGTCACGTTATTAATCGTGGCCGAAATGTACCCCAGAAGGTCGCCGGTACAATAGCTCAGGCCGTAGCCTCCGCCCACCTGCGGCGAAGTATCGGAGATGACGACGGACGAACTTTCTTTTTTCCACTCCGGACATTTGAAG
>JBFWIO010000332.1:0-4049 GCA_050255955.1 Victivallaceae bacterium | reverse complement strand
CGACGTTCGGCTTTTTTTAAAAAGTTTTGTCTTCTCCCCCGGTTTTTTGCGGGTCATTGACGGAAGGAGGATGTGATGTGGATTACTGAGGCGATGAATGGGTTTGGGTTGACGATTGAGGTGGGGGATTGTTTGTGTCGGGAGGTGACGCCGTTTCAGAAGATTGAGATTTACGAATCGACCCGGGTGGGGCGTGTGATGTTGCTGGACGGGATCATTCAGTTGACGGAGTATGATGAGTTTGCGTATCAGGAGATGATGGCGCATTTGCCGTTGTTCGCGCATGGCTCGCCGCGTCGGGTGCTGGTGATTGGCGGGGGTGACGGGGGGGTGTTGCGGGAGGTGGCGAAGCATCGGGGGGTTGAGCGCATTGATATATGTGAAATTGACGTCCGGGTGATTGAGTGTGCCCGGAAGTTTCTGCCTTCGCTGGCTTGCGGGTTTGACGATCCGCGGGTTCATATTCACATCGGCGACGGGAGTGAGTTCGTCAAGGACCGGAGGGGGGAATATGACTGTATCATTGTTGATTCCACTGATCCGGGCGGGCCGGGGGCGCCTTTGTTCGGCGAAGAATTCTATCGCAACATGAAGCTGGCGCTGCGGCCGGGCGGGGTGATTGCGAGTCAGGCGGAGTCGATATATCTGCTGCCTGAAATTGTCGCTCATCTGACCGGGGTGACCCGGAAACTCTTCCGTTATTACGGCTATGCTTCAATTCTGGTGCCGACTTATCCCACCGGGACGATCGGGGTCTGCGTCGGCTCCGACGGCGGTGATGTGACAGTGCCCAAAGCCGAGGTCCCGGCGGAGATGAACCTCCGTTATTACACCTCCGCGCTTCATCGCGGCGCATTTGCGGTGCCGCGTTTTGCCGAGGAGCTGGTGCACGGCAAAAAATAGGTTGGACAAAGTCTTTTTTCGCTTGCAAAAAAACGGTTGCGGCGATATATTTAGGAAAGTCTAACTTTAGCGAAGTCAAATGGGAGAGCAGGAAGCGATGGATTCACTGACTCAGAGTCAGGAAGATTATCTGGAAGCGATCGCCGAGCTGAGTCGGACCGAAGCGCACGCCCACAGCAAGGAAATTGCGGACTATCTCGGGGTTTCGGTGCCGTCGGTTACCAATGCGCTCAAGGTTCTTGCCGACAAGGATCTGATCAATTACCAGCCGTATCAGCCGATCACTTTGACCCGGATGGGGTCCAAGCTTGCCGATTCAATCAGGGCGCGGCATCAGTCGCTGCGCCGTTTTTTTACCGAAATCCTGCGTTTGCCGGAGGCGGTGGCGGATGATGCGGCGTGCAAAATCGAGCATGTGGTCAGTCCCGAAGTGACCGGCCGGCTGGAAGCGCTTTATGCCGCCATCGTCAATTGCCCGCATTGCCGCAACTGGCATGCCGACGAGGCGGAGAAAATCACCGCCAGCATTCCGCTCGACCGGCTTCCGGTGGGGGCGAGGGGGCGGATCGCCGCGCTCGGCGAGCACTTTGCCGGGCGCAAGCGGCTGGCTGACCTCGGACTGGTGGTGGGAACCGAGCTGGAGATGGAGCGCCCGGCTCCCTTTGGCGATCCTTTGCGGATCCGGATCAAGGGTGCGTCATTGGCCTTGCGCAAGCGCGAGGCTTCGCAGATTTTTGTGATTCAAACTTATGGTGACCAACCATGAAAATCATTCGCCGGATTGCGCTTGCGGGCAACCCCAACTGTGGCAAAAGCACCATCCTCAATGCCTTGACCGGTGCGCGCCAGCACGTCGGCAATTATCCCGGGGTGACGGTCGAGAAAAAATCGGGTTATATGCGCCTCGGGCGCGAGGAGATTGAGCTGATCGACCTGCCCGGCATTTATTCGCTCGGGACGAGTTCGCCGGAGGAGGTGGTGACCCGCGATGAGCTGATCACGCGCCCGCCGGAACTGATTCTCAACATTCTCGATGCTTCGACGCTGGAGCGGGGGTTGTACCTGACGTTTCAGCTGACTTTGCTCGGAATTCCGATGATTCTGGTGCTCAATATGTTTGATGAGGCGGAGGCGGACGGATTCCGCTTTGATTTGCCGAAGCTGGAGAAACTTTTGAAGGTTCGGGTCATCGCCACTGTAGGGTCGCGCGGGATCGGGCTTGACGCTTTGCGCAACTCGGTCGGAGATTTCCTGGCCGGGAATTGGGGCGAAACTCCGCAGCAGCGGATTTATCCCCACGACCTTGACGAGGCGTTGAAAGAGGTCGCGGCGCGGCTGGCGAATTCTCCGGTGGTGCTGCCGGGGATACCGGAACCGCTGCTGTTGGAAAATCTTCTCGAAGACGATCCGATGATATCCGGCCGGGTGGCCCGGCTGGCGGACGGGGAGTCGTTGCTGACTTCGCTCCAGTCGGTTCGCGAGACCTATCGGGCGCACACCGGGGTGGCGGTGGATGTAGCGCTGCAGGAGCATCGCCATGCGCTGGCCGCGGGGGTGTTTCAGGAGGTGGTGCGCCGTCCGGAGGAGGATCGCGCCCGGCTCTCGGACTCGATCGACCGGGTGGTCACTCATCCGGTGCTGGGGATTCCGATTTTTCTCGGCATGATGCTCCTGGTGTTCAAGCTGACCTTTGCGGTCGGCGATCCGCTGGTGGGATTGCTGGAATCGCTTTTCGGCTTTGCCGGAGAGCAGCTGGCCGCGCATTGGCCGGCGGCGTGGCCGCAGTGGCTGGAGTCGCTACTGGTTGACGGGGTGCTGGCGGGTGTCGGCGGAGTGCTGGTGTTTCTTCCTAATATTCTTCTGCTTTTTATGGCGATCGCGATGCTGGAGGGATCAGGCTACATGGCGCGGGCGGCGTTCATTATGGACAAGGTGATGCACAAGATGGGGTTGCACGGCAAGAGTTTCATTCCGATGCTGATCGGTTTCGGCTGTACGGTGCCGGCGATCATGGCGACGCGGACGATTGAGTCAAAGAAGGATCGTTACACCACGATCATGGTGTTGCCGCTGATGAGTTGTGCGGCGCGGCTGACGATTTTTTCGTTGTTTATTCCGGTCTTTTTCGCGCCGCGTTATCAGGCGCTGGTGATGACTTTGATTTATCTGGTGGGGGTGGGGCTGGCGATTGTGGCGGCGCGATTGCTCAAATCGACTTTGTTCAAGGGTGACGGCGAGCTTTTTGTGATGGAGTTGCCGCCGTACCGGATGCCGACGTTCCGTTCGATTTTGATTCACATGTGGGAGCGGGCGGTGTTGTATTTGCAGAAGGCGGCGACGGTGTTGCTTTTTGCTTCGATTGTGATGTGGGTGTGCAACAATTATCCGGAGCCGCCGGCGGGGGGGCGGGATTTCG
Organism: Victivallaceae bacterium; assembly: GCA_050255955.1. Lineage (GTDB taxonomy): Bacteria > Verrucomicrobiota > Lentisphaeria > Victivallales > Victivallaceae > JAVBUI01. The sequence goes on along the minus strand of JBFWIO010000332.1, from coordinate 730 downwards.
CGGCGGAGAAAGTTGCGGTGGAGAAGCTGGATCCGGAGGCGAAGGATGCGGCGTTGTTGAAGATTAATTCGGAGGAGTATTTGTATCGATCCGAGTACACTATTCTGGGGCGACTGGGGCGGTCTCTGGAGGTGGTGATGAGGCCGTTGGGGTTTGACTGGCGGGCGTCGGCGTCGCTGGTGGGGGCGGCGGCGGGCAAGGAGTTGTTTGTGTCGCAGTTGGGGATTTTGTATGCCGAGAGCGGGGACACCGAGGGGGATATGGCGGGGTTGCGGACGGTGATCCGGAATAATTACACGGCGTTGCAGGGGGTGGCGATTATGATATTCTGTTTGATTTCGATGCCGTGTTTTGCGACATTTGCGGTGACCAGGCGGGAGACGAATTCGTGGCGCTGGCCGATTTTTCAGGCGACGGGCTTGACGGTGCTGGCGTATGTGGTGACGCTGGCGGTGTACCAGACCGGGCTGCTGTTGGGACTGGGGTAGGGGCTCGGGGCGGGGCGAGGATCGCGAGGCGGTTCCTCCGCCGAGCAGGGGTCCAGGGCGGTGCCCTGGCGCAGGATTCCAAAGGGCGCGGAGCCCTTTGGCGGAGGCCGAGGCGGAGCCTCGAGTGCATGCCGGGCGAAGCCCAGCTCACGAAGCCGGAACGTGTTCCGGCGCCGAGCCCGGCCCGAGCGAGGCGGCGAATGCCGCCGAGCGACGCCATCCGTGCGGCGAAAGCCGCAGAA
>JBFWIO010000331.1:0-4050 GCA_050255955.1 Victivallaceae bacterium | reverse complement strand
AAATCACGTTGCCCGAGATAATAGCAGATGGCGTAAGCCGCCGCCATCGATACGATCACCGGCGGCAGGGCAAAGAGCATATACTGTCCGAAATCGAGTTTGCCGATTTCGCCGATCAGCACGTTCTGGGCGTTGCCGACGATGGTCGCCGCGCAGCCGATGTTCGCGGAGATCGGCAACGCGATCAGGAACGGAACCGGATTGAGCTTTTTGCGCAACAGCGCAAAGGTGATCACCGGCGCAAAGGCGAGCACCACCACCGCGTTGTTGAGAAAGGCCGAAAGCGCCCCGCTGGCCCCCATTAAGAGCGCCAGGAAAAGCGCCGGCCGGTCGAGCGTCCCGGCGATCCGGCGCGCCGCCCACTGGTAAAATCCGGCATAGTGCAACTGCCCGGCGATCACCATCAGTCCGAAAAGCAGCAGGATCGACGGCATGTTGACCGAAGCGACCGCCTGCGGCAGTGTCACGCAGCCGAAAGAAAGCATGGCAATCCCGCCCAGCAACGCAATTCCGGTCCGGTCAAGCTTCCAGATCAGCCCGTGTCCGATCGCAATCCCGGCATAGGTCAGAAAAAAAATCACCAGCGTCACCAGCGCGATGTGGTGATACCCGATCTGAAAATAAACCTGATTCATAGTTTCTCCGCTGTCTTTGCAACATCATATCCTCTTTTTCGCTGAAATCAAGTTGAAAAAGCCGGAATTCGGCATCATCAGCGACGATTTATTGCACACGTCAAATAATTTGGTCTTGCAAATAATTTTTTTGACGGTATATTATCGTGAATCACAAGGAGTTTTTTATGAGCAAAAAAGATATGTCTGTGCAACGCCGATTGTGGACGTTGGTTTTTGAGATCGCCGACCGGCTCCGGGACGGTTTTCTGGAGGAACAAGTCGAGTGCGAGGAGCTCTTTCAGCAGTTGACCGTCAGGCAGCACAAAACCATCCGCGCGGTAAGCATTCTGACCGAGGATAAGCCGGAGGGCGTCACGTTGAAAGAACTGGCCGAATTCCTCAAGCTCGCCCCCTGCTCGGTATCCGAAACCGTGGAATCGCTGGTCAAACTCGACACGTTGGTCCGCGAAGTCAACCCCAATGACCGCCGTGCCATCCTGATCACGCTGTCCGCCGGCGCGCTCAAAGCGCGCGAAGCCGGCATCAGCTACCTCAATCGCAACTCCGATAACCTGCTGCGACAATTGAGTCTTGCCGAACAAACTCAATTCCTGCAGTTTCTCGAGAAGTTTATGATCTCAATCCCAAACCAAAAGTGAATATCCTCATGTGTAACACCGGAATCAAATTATTCGCAGTTGGTCTGCTGCCGTGCTTTTTTGCCGCCGCCGCACTGCAGGCCGCTCCGCCGCCGATGCCGCCGCAGAATCTGCTGGTCGAAGCCGTCACCCTCAAACCCGACAATATCGCCAAAAAATACGTCGGCCATCTCGAAGCGATCGATGAAGTCACCATTCCGGCCCGTGTTTCCGGACTGCTGACCGAAATTCACTTCAATGAAGGCGAAATGGTCACCAAAGGCCAGCTCCTTTTTGTGATCGAAGACACCACCTATCGCGCCAAGGCCAACATGGCCCGCGCCGCCGTCGACCAGTGCAAGGTCGATCTCGACTACGCCCAGAGCAACTATCACCGCCAGAAAGTGCTCTTCGACAAAAAAGCGGTCTCAGAAGCGGTCTATGACGAAGCCGTCCGGCTGCTGGAAACGTCCAAAGCCAAGCTGGCCAGTGCCGAAGCGACCCGGCTTGATGCCGAAAATGAACTCAGTTACACCAAGATTTACGCTCCGATCGCCGGGCGGATCAGCAAGGCCACCTACACTTGCGGCAACTACGTGACGCCGCTCAGCAACCCCCTGGCCAACATCGTCTCGGTCGATCCGATCTATCTCAGGTTCGCGGTCAGCGAGCGCGACTATCTCGACCTTTTCGGTTCGCTTGAACGCATGCGCGAGAACGCCGACGTCAAGCTCCAGCTTTCCAACCACCAGCTTTACCGGCACGAGGGCAAAGTGACCTTGATCGACAACCGGATCGACTCCAAGACCGGTACCTTGACGGTCTGGGCGACCATCGCCAATCCCGAGCTGATGCTGACGCCGGGCGCGTACACCACGGTGCTGCTGTCGCGCAAGGATGCCGAGATCAAGCCGGTGACCAAACTCTCGGCGCTGATGACTGACCAGATGTCCAACTACGTCTACGTCGTCGGCGACAAAAACGTGGTCGAACGACGCAATGTGCGCCCCGGCGCCGCCCGCGGCGCCGACCAATTCATCGAGAGCGGCCTGCGCGGCGGCGAACTGGTCATCGTTGACGGCACCCACAAAACCGCGCCGGGAGCCACCATCAATCCGGTCCGGTCCGACCTTCCGGCGAAAAATGCCGGAGAGCCGGCCGCAAAAACGGACGACAAAGCAGGAAAGTAAACTTTTATGTTTTCGCAGATTTTCATCGACCGACCCAAACTGGCGATGGTCATATCCATCGTTACCATTATCGCCGGCGTCATGTGTCTGACCAAGGTGCCGGTGGCCGAATATCCGGAAATTGCGCCGCCGCAGATCATGGTGATGGCCAACTATCCGGGCGCGAGTTCTCAGGTGATCGCCGACACTGTCGCTTCGGTGATTGAGACCGAAGTCAACGGGATCGAAAATATGATTTATTTTTCGAGCCAGTCGGACAACAGCGGGAACTATCAGCTGACCATCACTTTTGAACCCGGCACCAACAGCGACATCGCCCAGGTCAACGTCCAGAATGCGATCAGCCGCGCCGAGCCCTCGCTGCCCGCCGATGTGGTGGCGCTCGGCGTCCAGACCAAGAAACGGTCGAATGACGTGCTGGCGTTTTTCCTGTTCAGCACCGACGGCAGTTCGATGAGCGACCTTGAGCTCAACAACTACGTCCGGATGCGGGTGCGCGACACTGTGGCCCGTATCCGCGGGATCAGCGACGCGGTGATCTTCGGTTCGCGCGACTACAGCATGCGGATATGGCTTGACACCCACCGCATGTCCGCCCTCAACATCAAGCCGGATGACGTCGCCAACGCCATCCGCGAACAGAACATCCAGGCCGCCGCCGGAACCATCGGGGCGGAGAATTCAAACGAATACATCCAGCTCAAAGTCAACACCCTCGGCCGCCTCAAGACCAAGGAGGAATTCGGCGATATCGTGATCAAAGCCGGCGAAGGCGGCAGATTGACCAAACTCGGCGACATCGCCCGGATCGAACTCGGTTCGGAGTCCTACAGCGGCGACAGCAGTCTCAACGGCAAGTCCTCGGTGGCGATGGCGCTTTATCGCAACAGCAACGCCAACGCGATCGAGGTGGTCAACCAGGCCAAGGCGACCATCGCCGAATTGTCGAAGACCTTCCCCAAGGGAGTCACCTACAAGCTCGCCTATGACCCGACCGAGTACATCCAGACCACGATGGAGGAAATCGTGGTGACGCTGCTGGTGACGCTGCTGCTGGTGGTGGCAATCACTTACATCTTTTTGCAGGACTGGCGGGCGACGCTGATTCCGACGGTGGCGATTCCGGTTTCGCTGATCGGTACTTTCGTTGTGCTGATTCCGCTGGGCTTCTCAATCAACGTGCTGACCATGTTCGCGTTGATCCTGGTGATCGGTTCGCTGGTGGACGACGCCATCGTGGTGGTCGAAAACTGCATGCGGATCATCGAGGAAGAGCACCTTTCTCCGCGCGAAGCGGCGATCAAGAGCATGTCGCAGATCACCGGGGCGATCATCGCCACCACGCTGGTGATCGTGGCGATCTACGCCCCGATCGGCTTCTACGGCGGGATGGTGGGGACGATCCATCTCCAGTTCTCGGTGACGATGTGCGTGGCGCTGCTTTTTTCGACCTTCAACGCGCTGACGTTGAGTCCGGCGCTCTGCGCGCTGCTGCTGAAGCCTTATGATCCCCACAAGGGGCGCATCGCGCGGCTTTTCAACCACGGCCTTGACAAAACCCGGAACTGGTATGTGGCGATGGCTTCGCTGCTGGTGCGGCGGGTT
>JBFWIO010000330.1:0-4058 GCA_050255955.1 Victivallaceae bacterium | reverse complement strand
TTTTTCGCCGGGGTGCGCCGGAACTTCTCACGGTGACTTTGCGGACCGACCGACCGACCATCCGCGGCGTCCTCGACAAATACCTCGCCGGTTCCCCCGGCCACCTCGAGGATATTGCCGCCAAAGTGGCCGCCGCCGCCGGCAAGCTCAACATTGTCAACGCTGCTCCCGGGTTGCTGCTCGAGCTTGCGCGGCATTATGAAAACGAAGCGCCCGAACTCCTTCCCGAGCCGCCGCTGCCGCCCGCCGCCGTGCCGGCGGCGATCGACGAAGCTTCGGCGCGCATGGTCTTTGACGATGCGTTGCGGCAGCTTTGCGACCATGGAATTCTCGCTTTCCGCTGTGACAGCCGGGTTTTCCCCCGGATCGCCTTGTCCTGCTCGCTGATGAAGTTTGCGGCCGGCGCGGCGATCGTGCCGCCGGTGACCGAAATGCAGCTCGAACCCGCGCTTTTCGCGCTCGGCGAACAGCTCGAACGCTGCCGCTGCGCCCTCCTCGGCCTCTACCGGGAGCGGACCGGAAATCCGGCGGCGGAGCTGCCGCTTTTTGTCACCGTGCCGGACATGGGGGAATTCTTCGCTTTTTACCTCGGAGCCGACGGCCACCGGCCGGGACGGCTGGGCCGCGATCTCGGGCAAATGCTCTGCGCCGCGCTGAAGTCGCCGGTCGAGAAATTCCGCGCGTCACCGCTGCCGCCGGAAAAAGCGTGACAAATTTACCCCCGTCCGGACTTTCCGGTTTGTAATTTCCGATCGCGGTGGTATAGTAAGAAGATTAATTGCGGATAAGTTTTTACTGATTTGAAATCGTTCAATCAAGCAAATAACCATGGAGTTTTGAAAAATGGCAGTTCCGAAACGCAAAATGTCGAGAATGAAGAAGCGTCAGCGCAAAGCCGCCAACCGCTACGAAGGCATTCAGGCCACCTATTGTGCCAAGTGCTCCGCCCCGGCAATCCCGCACCGCGTCTGTCCGTCCTGCGGCTGCTACGACGGCAAGCAGGTGATTCCGGTCGCCGAATAACCTTTCGCCCAAGGCCGAATTCATGAGAATTGCCGTAGATGCGATGGGGGGAGATTACGCGCCCGGCGTGGTCGTCGAGGGCGTAGCCGCCGCACTGGCTGATTTTCCGCATTATGAAATTGTTTTGGTCGGACATGCCGGCAAAATCAAGTTTTATCTTGAGAAATACGGTCTGACCAATCACCCGCGCCTTCATCTGGTCCATGCGCCGGAGGTGGTCGAGATGAGCGAGCCGTCGTCGGCTTCGCTGCGCACCAAGCGCCACTCCTCGATCACCGAGTGCGCCCGGATGCTCAAGGCCGGTGAAGTTGACGGCATGACCACCCCCGGTCACACCGGAGCGACGGTCGCCGCGACCAAAGTGCTGGCCCGGACGTTGCCCGGCGTTGACCGTCCGGCGCTGGCGGCCAGCATTCCCGCCCAGGGCGGGCGGTTTATCCTGATCGACGCGGGGGCCAATACCGATTGCACCCCCGCCAATCTGGTTCAATTTGCGCTGATGGGCGAGATTTACGCCCGCTATCTATACAAAATCGACAATCCCCGGATTGGCCTGATCAGTGTCGGCGGCGAGGATGTCAAGGGTAATGCCTTGACCAAGAGCGTGTTCCCGCTGCTTGACCGCAAAATGCCAAACTTTGTCGGCAATGTCGAAGCCGATGCGATTTTTGAACGCGCGGCGGACGTGCTGGTGTGCGACGGTTTTTCCGGCAACGTCTTTTTGAAATGCTGCGAAGGCATGGCCAAATCGACGATGTTCTGGCTTAAAAGCGTATTTTCCAAGAACGCCTGGCGAATGACCAGCGCGATGATGGTGAAGAACTGTTTCCGTGAGCTGAAGGCTTTCGGCGACGCCGATGTGATCGGTGGCGCGCCGCTGCTCGGTATCAACGGCACGTGTATTATCGGCCACGGCTCATCGAGTCCGAGGGCGGTCCGCAATGCGATCCGGGTGACCGGAGAGTGTATTGAATTCGGCATCAACGAGCAAATCGTCGCTCGGATCAAGGAAACATGCAGTTCGACCGCTGAAATCGAGGCGGAACTGGACGCGATCGAAGCGACGGGCAAATAAGAGGAAAAGAATGGGCATCAGAATCAAAGGCACCGGCTCCTATCTTCCGGAACGAGTTTTAACCAACGCCGATCTTGAGAAGATGGTCGAAACCAGTGATGAATGGATTCGCTCGCGCACCGGCATCGAAGAGCGCCACCTGGCCGCTCCCGGCGAGGCGACTTCGGATATCGGCCTCAAAGCGTCGCAACGGGCGCTTGCCGCCGCCGGTGTGGAGGGCAGTCAACTCGATGCGATCCTGGTCGCGACGATCACCCCGGATCACAATTTCCCCAGCACCGCGTGCATTCTGCAGCGCCATCTCGGCGCCCAGGGGGCATTCTGCTGCGACCTCGAAGCCGCCTGTACCGGCTTGATTTATTCGCTCGAAGTCGCTTATGCACTGATGAAAGTCAACCCCGGGCGCTACCGCAGGGTGCTGGTGCTCGGCGCGGAGACGCTCTCATCCATCGTCAATTGGGAAGACCGCAACACCTGCGTGCTTTTCGGCGACGGCGCGGGGGCATTGGTGCTGGTCAACGACGGCGACGAGTCGACCCCCGACTTCATGGTATCTTCGGATGTCCACGCGGACGGCAATTACACCGATATTCTGATGCTCCCCGCCGGCGGCAGCCGGATTCCGGCCTCCGCCGAATCGGTGGCGCAGAAGCTTCACGGTATCCAGATGGCCGGCAAGGACGTCTTCAAACTCGCGGTAAACGCCATGGTTTCGTCCTCAAAAGCGGTGCTGGAGCAGGCCGGTGTGGCCGAATCGCAGTTGAGTTACGTGGTGCCTCATCAGGCCAACTACCGGATCATCAGCGCGGTTGCCCAGCGGCTCGACGTGCCGGATGACCGGGTTTATATGAATGTCAACCGCTGCGGCAATACTTCGGCGGCGTCGATCGGCATCTGCCTCGACGAACTCGCGCTGGCGAACAAGCTCAACAAGGACGATTTCGTGCTGCTGACCGCGTTCGGCGGCGGATTGACCTGGGGAGCCATGCTGATCCGCTGGTGAGGAAGAATGCGACAAGCCGCTGATTGGAATCATCCGGTCGGCGGTTTTTTTCTCCGGAGAATCGTCGAATTTTCCGGTGTTCGGGAAAAAAACTTTCAATTCAACAGGGAGTCCTGAATATGATGAAATCTTATATTGAAAAGGCCGGCATTCTGGTCGAAGCGTTGCCCTACATCCAAAAATTCCGCAACGCCCTGATCGTGGTCAAATTCGGCGGCAGCTCGATGGAAGACCCCGAGCTGGTCAAAAGCACCATGCGCGACATCGTGCTGATGGAGTGCATCGGCTTCCGGCCGATTGTGGTGCATGGCGGCGGCAAGGCGATTTCCGCCGAGTTAAAGCGTCAGGATATTCCGGTCAAGTTCGTCAGCGGCCTGCGTCACACCTGCGACCGGACGATCAAGATCGTCGATGACGTGCTTCACAACGAGATCAACCGCAATCTGGTCGAGCTTGCCAATCAGGCCGGCGGTAAAGCCCGCCCGGTCTCCGGCAAAGCGGTGCTGACCGCCGAGCGGACTTATGCCGTTGATCCGGCCACCGGCGAAAAGCAGGATATCGGCTTCGTCGGCGAAATCGTCTCGGTCAACACCAGTCCGATCGAAGCGGTGCTCAACTCCGGTTGCACTCCGGTGATCACCCCGCTCGGGCTCGGCACCGACGGACAGGTCTTCAACATCAACGCCGACGTTGCCGCCTGCCGGATCGCCGAAGCGCTTCACGCCCGTAAACTCGTGTTCCTGAGCGACGTCCCCGGCATCATGCGCGATCCCGCCGACGAAGATACCGTGATCCCGACCATCTGCACCTCCGAAATTCCGAAGCTGATCGAGGAGAAAGTGCTCTCCGGCGGGATGCTGCCGAAGATCGAGAGCTGCGTTCGCGCGCTTCAGGCCGGGATCAACAAAGTGCACCTGATCGACGGCCGCTTGCGCCATTAGATCGGAAGAGCACACG
>JBFWIO010000329.1:0-4071 GCA_050255955.1 Victivallaceae bacterium | reverse complement strand
CCCTGCTGGGTGAAGCCGACATAAGTAGCGGTGTTGATCCCGATCGGGCCCGGCGTCATCTGGGCCAGCGCCACCAGTTTGCCGAACTCCGGCGAGGTCATGATTCCGCGATGGTGAACCAAATCGGCGATGAGGAGCGGCACCAGCGCGTAACCGCCGCCGAAACTCAGCAACCCGTATTTGACAAAAAGAAGATAGAGTGTATAAAGCGACATTCAGCGCGCCTCCGATTTTTTCAGGAGACGGAGCTTGCTCCGGACGTAGAGCATGCCGCAGGGAATGGTCCCCAGCATCAGGAGTCCGGGATTGATCCGGAACACCACCATCCCGATGGTGATCGCCAGGGCCATCGCAACTTCGAACCAGCCGGAGATCACCTTTTTGCCCAGCCTCCACGCGGTGGCGAAAATCATGCCGACGATCGCCGCGTTGACGCCGACAAAAGCACCGTTGATCCAGCGGTTGTCCGCCGGCAGCATCGCCACTCCGGTGGCCAGCAGCATAATCGCAATCACCGGCGGCAGCGCCGAGCCGGTCAGCGCCGCCAGCGCGCCCCTGAAGCCGGCCAGCCGGTAGCCGAGATAAACCGAGCCGTTGCAGGCGATGATCCCCGGCACGGTCTGGGCCACCGCCACCATATCGAGGAAGTCCTGTTGCTCAATCCAGCGCCTTTTGCGAACAAATTCGCCCTCGATCACCGACAAAATGACATAGCCTCCCCCGAGCACCACCGCGGTGATTTTGGCGAATTCCCAGAACAGCGTCCAGATCACCACTCTTCGGGAAGGCAATTCGATCATCGATATTTCTCCAATCGTCGCAACAATTCGTCACACGGCAGCCCGATGACGTTGTCGAGCGGCCCCTCGATCGCTTGCACCAGGTCGTCGCCATGCTCCTGAATCGCATACGCGCCGGCCTTGTCGAGCACCTCGACTTTGTCGAGATAGCGCGCCGCAACCTCCGGGGAATACGATTTAAACCGCACCCGGGTGGAAACGGCGAACACTTCATCGACCGGGGGAGCAATCCGGCGCAGCGCCACTCCGGTCACGACCTCGTGGATTTGGCCGGAGAGCGCGTTCAGGATCGCCAGCGCATCCGCGCGGTCGCGCGGTTTCCCGATCACCCGGCCGTCAAAAAGAATTACCGTATCCGCACCGATCACCAGCGCCTCCGGAAAACGGGCGGCCAGCTCGGCGGCTTTGAGCGCGGCATTGAGCTTCGGCAGATCCGCAACCGGGTTCGCCGTTTGAAGCTCTTCCACCTGCGCCGCTTCGACCCGAAAAAAAACTCCGCGCCGGGCCAGCAATTCGCGGCGGCGCGGAGATGACGAACCGAGGATCAACATTTCGTGCTTGCGTCGGGGTTCCGGCATAATCCGGTTAGAATCCCGGGTTGATCGGGGGCACTTCGGCAACCGAGTCGTCTTCGCGGCCGGTTTCCTTGGCGATGCCGACGCCTTCGAGCCGGATTTTGACCTGGCGGACGCTCTCGATTCCGAAAGTTCCGGACAAAGTCTCAAAAATCAGCTTTTTGGCTTCGCTCGACTGCTGTGGGAAAGCCGGCCCGGCGGCGGTATCGAAGTGACAGTAAAGCTCCAGGAAATAAAAAGCTTTGCCGCGGCGGAACAATTTGACTTCATGGATATTGAAAGCCGGGAAACGGATCATCGCATGACGCAGCGTGTCTTCGATGGCGGCATAGGAAATCAGCGTGTCGCCGTCGGCGGCGCGCACCGTAATCTCGCGGCAACGCCGGGTCCGCAGCAGCATGGCGAAGACAATCTTCAAAAAAAGAATCAGCAGAATAACCGTCAGCACCACGCCCACACCGAGAATGTAGCCGCGATTGAAGTCATTATTGAGCAGCTCGCGCCACTCCGCCAGCGAAGCAAAACATTCGTTCATCGTTTTACCCTTTCCCCCTGTTCACGGACGACGACGGGTCAGCGAAGCGGTTCAACCGGAGTTTCGGCTTCCTCTTCGCTTTCCGGCTCCACTTCCGACTCCAGTTCCTGAACGATCACATTGACTTTCAGAACGGTCATCCCGGTAGCGGACTCAACCGCTTCGATCACCGCCTTTTGGATCGCAGTGGCGACCACCGGAACCTTGGTGTCGAAAAGCAGATTGACTTTGACGTCGATGGTCACCCGGTTGGAGTCCTCTTCGAGAGAGACGCAGATCGCACGGTCCTGCATCCGGCGGTAGCCGACGATTTCGGCGATGTTGTCCACCAGCTGACTCCCGGCAAGGCGCGCCACGCCGGGAATTGCAAGGGTCGCTTTGCGGACCAGTGCGGAGATCACGTTTTCATGGATTTTGACCTCCCCCATCGGATTGGCTTCCACCGAGGTATTGGCGGCGACGACGCTTTTCGGAGCAACCGCAATTTTCTTTTCCGTGGCTTTCATTCTGATGCCTCCTTTTTTTCCCGCCGGACTCCGCCGTCATCGCCGGAAAACGGCAAATTGCCGTTACCGCGATCGCCGGAAAGGCGAACCCCGACCGGATCGGGATTTTCGCCCGGCGGCGGGGCCGGATCGAACCGGTTCCGTCCGCCTGGGAGCGGGATTTTTATACTTTTTCCGGTTCAGCCGACCTTGCGGCCGACCGTTCCTGGGTGAACCGTTCAATAAACCCGGTGTCGAATTTACCGGCGACGAAATCCTTGTTGTTGAGGATCTGACGCTGAAACGGGATGGTGGTCTTGATCCCTTCGATCTTGAATTCGTCGAGCGCGCGGCGGCAGACCGCCAGCGCTTCCTCGCGGGTGTCGCCGCGGACGATCAGTTTGGCGATCATGCTGTCGTAATAAGGCGGAATCCGGTAGCCGGGATAGACATGGGTATCGACCCGGACATTCATTCCGCCCGGCAGAATCCATTGCTCAATCCGCCCCGGACTCGGGGTGAAGTTGTTGAACGGATCTTCGGCGTTGATCCGGCACTCGATGGCGTGGCCGCTGAATTTGACGTCTTTCTGACGAATGTTCAGCCGTTCGCCGGCGGCGATCCGGATCTGTGCCTTGATCAGGTCGATACCGGTCACCGTTTCGGTTACCGGATGCTCGACCTGGATGCGGGTGTTCATCTCCATAAAGTAGAAGCTGCCGTCCTCGGTGTAGAGGAATTCGATGGTCCCGGCGTTGGTGTAGCCGGCGGCCTTGGCGGCCTTGACCGCGGCAGTGCCGATCTTTTCGCGGATTTTCGGATTCAGAGCCGGCGACGGAGACTCCTCCATCAGCTTCTGGTTGCGGCGCTGGACGCTGCAGTCGCGCTCGCCAAGGTGGATGATGTTGCCGTAGTTGTCGCCGAGAATCTGAATCTCGATATGGCGGGGATTGACCAGGTACTTTTCCATATAAAGCGAACCGTTGGAAAAGGCTTTTTCGGCCTCGGTGCGGGCGGCGTGGTAGCCCTGGATGAGACTGGCGTCGTTGTGGGCGACCCGCATGCCGCGGCCGCCGCCGCCGGCGACCGCCTTGATGATCACCGGGTATTTGAGGCGATGGGCGATTTTGAGGGCGTCGGCTTCGCTGACGATCACCCCGTCGCTGCCGGGGGTGGTGGGAACGCCGGCTTTTTTCATCGTCTCACGCGCCACGGCCTTGTCGCCGAGGGCGCGCATCGCTTCCGGCGTCGGGCCGATGAAAATGATGCCGTGCTTGCGGCAGGCTTCGGCGAAGTAGGCGTTTTCGGACAGAAACCCGTAACCGGGATGAACCGCGTCGACATCGCTGATCGCCGCCACCGAGAGGATGCGGTCGATCAAAAGATAACTCGAACCCGATTGCGGCGGCCCGATGCAGACCGCCTCATCGGCCAGACGGACCGGGAGACTGTCGGCGTCAGCGGTCGAATAGACCGCCACCGTGCGGATGCCGAGCTCGCGGCAGGCGCGGATGACACGCAGCGCAATTTCGCCGCGGTTGGCGACCAGAACTTTATTGAAAATGGCCATAAGCTCTTCCGTATGGGGTTGATTTAGTCGATCACGATCAGCGGTTGGCCGTATTCGACCGGTTCGCCGTTGCCGATCAGGATATCCTTGACCGTACCGGTCTTTT
>JBFWIO010000328.1:0-4117 GCA_050255955.1 Victivallaceae bacterium | reverse complement strand
CGTAACCGGGCTCGCAGCCGGCCGCGCGGATCGCGGCGTCGTCGGCGAACTTGAGTTCGGCGGCCAAAGCGACGTTGCCGAGCTTGCTCTCGTTGACCTCAAAGTCACCCCGGATCAGGGCAAAAATAAGTTCCCCGGTGCGGACGTTCTGATAAAAGACCGCCTTGCCGGTGTTTTCGGGCGCGACGCCGACAAAGGCGGCGACTTCCTCGATCGATTTCTTGCCCGGAGTGTGAATTTTCTCCAGCGCCAGCGGGGCCGATTTCGTGAACTTCCACGCCGCGGTGGCGATTTCGCGGTTGGCGCGGTAGGCGTAGTCGGGCGAAGTGATGATGGTGTCTTCGCCGCAGTCGCAGACCGCCATGAATTCGTGGGAGATGCTCCCCCCCATCATCCCCGAGTTGGCGCGAATCGAGAGCACGTTCTTCATCCCGATGCGGCGGAAAATCCGCTCGTAAGCCTCGTGGGCGCGTTCGTAATAAGCTTCGAGGTCCGCCTGCGAAGTGTGGAACGAATAAGCGTCCTTCATGGTGAATTCGCGCACCCGGATCATCCCGGCGCGGGGACGGGCTTCGTCGCGGTACTTGGTCTGAAGCTGATAGAGCATCACCGGAAGCTGTTTGTAGCTGGTGACTTCGGTACGGACGAGATGAACCACCGCCTCCTCGTGGGTCATCGCCAGCAGCATCTCTTTTTCGTTACGGTCCTTGAAACGCAGCAACTCCTGGCCGACGGAGGCGTAACGGCCCGATTCCTGCCACAATTCGGCGGGGAGGACCACCGGCATCAGGACTTCCTGGCCGTCGATCCGGTCCATCTCTTCGCGGATAATCCGCTCGATCTTGTCAACGATCTTTTTGCCGACCGGCAGAAGCGAGTAAATCCCGGCCGAGACCGGGCGGACGTAGCCGCCGCGGATCAAAAATTTGTGACTGACGGTTTTGGCATCCTTGGGGTCTTCCTTGATCCGGCGACCCACCAGTTTCGACATACGCATAATTAACTTCCTATTCGATATAAACTTTTTTGACATCAAAAACCGGGCCGACCTTGCAGCTCCGGGCATATTCCCAGCCCTCGGCGTTGTCCGCCTTGACCTTGACCACGCAGGCGAAGCAGGCGCCGACGCCGCAGCACATCACATGATCGACACTGAGTTCGCCGTCGTACCCGGCATCGGTCATCTGCCGGGCGAGCGCCATCAGCATCGGATGGGGGCCGCAGGCGTAAATTTTGACCTTGCGATCAGCCAATTCCTTCATCAGGGGGGGCAGGAGTTCAGTGACAAAGCCCTTCTGTCCGACCGAGCCGTCATTGGTGCTGACCCGGACGTCGCAGCCGAGCGCGGCATACTTGTCGGTCAGAATGACGTCGCTTTCGGAGCGGGCACCGAGCAGCAGCACCGGCCGCTGCCGGCTGTGTTTGGCGAGCAAAAAGAGCGCCGCCGCGCCGTAGCCACCCGCGACCAGCACCGGGACAGTGTCGGCGTCGGGCGCGGTGTACGGATTGCCCAGCGGGCCCATCAGCTCAAAAACCGCGCCCGGCCGGAAATCGGCGAGTTGGGAGGTGCCGAAACCGACCACCTTGTAAACAATGCTCAACACCCCTTGGTCGGTCACATCGTGAATGCTGAAAGGCCGCCGCAGAATCCGCTGGCTTCCCTCGTCGATCCGGACGTGGACGAACTGCCCGGCACGGGCGTCGCGGGCGATTTCGGGAACGTTGAAATCTGCCTGAAAATAGCCGCTTTTGAGCGGCCGGTTGGCGAGCAATTCGCCATTATAATTACCGCTCATGCCTGGCCTCCCCGGAGTTCCGACGCGGTGACGGTTTTGCCGGCGTCGATGGCGATGTTGCGCCGCTGAAAGGTCGGGTAGTCGAGATTTTCCCCGCTCCAGACCACTGCGGTGGTGTTTTCCATAATGCCCTTGGAGAGCGTGCTCAGCGAAAGCATCAGCTGCTCCGCCTCTCCGGCGGGGGTGGTCGAAACCGATGCCGCCGCGGCGGCGGTCGAAGGCGCCTGCCGCTTGCCCTTGCGCGAAGCGCGTTCCGGGCGGGCGGCCTCGATCATCGCCTGATCGACCTCTTCGGAGCGGTCGAACTTGACGGTGAGGGCGCAGAGCTGAACCCGGTCGCCAAAGGACGGATCGGTCGAAGCCCCGGTCATCACCCGCGTTTCGGGTGAAACAAAAGAAGAAGCAAGCTCAAGCACGTCGCGGGTTTCGCCGATGCCGAGCGAGGAGCCGCCGATCAGCGAAAAGAACACCGCGTCGGCTTCGACCAGATGATCAGCCCCGCCGAGCAGCGGCGACTGGAGCATGCGTTCAAACGCGACCCGGCAGCGCCCGGCGCCGTCGGCCCCGTCGGCGGTATCGGCGATGCCGACGCCGAGACTGCAGAAACTTTTGCGGCGGCGGAAGATTGCGGCCATGTCGTTGAAATCGACCGCGAGCAAATTGCCTTGCCGCAACACCGAAGTCAGCGCCAGCGCGGTTCCCGCCACTTCACGGTCGGCGAGGGCAAAGGCGTCGGCCAGCGGCGTGGTCGCCGGCAGCGCCGAAAAGAGCAAGTCGTTCGGCAGCGCCAGCACCACGTCGGCCATTTCGAGCAACTCGGTGCGCAAAGTCTCCTCGGCCACCCGGCGACGGCTGTGTCCCTCAAGCGTAAAGGGCATGGTGAGCAAAAACAACGTCGGAATTTCGAGTTTGCGGGCGATGCTGAGGATGATCGCCGCGCCGCCCGAGGCGGTACCGCCGCCGAGACCGCCGAGCACCAGCAGCATCGGGGTGTCGGCGAGAAAGGTTTCGAGCGCGACGCGTTCGCGGGCGATCGCGCGCTGGCCGTCGAGCACGTTGCCGCCGCAGCCGCGGCCGCCGCGCCAGTCGGGGGCGGCGAGCATGCACTGTTCGGCGGGCAAGCCGGTGGCTTCGACCGCGTGTTTATCGGTATCGAGGGCGAGCAACCGCAAGCCCTCCTGTCCCATTTTGTTGAGGGCTCCGATTGCCCGGCAACCGGCGCCGCCCAAACCGAGAACGGTGATTTTCTGCATGATGAACCTCCTCAAACCCGGAATGAGCCGCGGAATCCGCCAAAGGAGCGGCGCAGTTTGTCCGCCATCTCGCCGACGCTGCTGGAGAAGCGCTGGAAGATGCCGGCGGAACTGTCGCTCTGGAGATTCTGATAATAGTCGGCGATTTTAAGCGCGCCCCAGACGGTGCTGTAACGCGGATTTTCGAGTCCGGTAACCGCCCCGCCGATATCAATCGGCTGGCCGACCCGGACCGACAGGTCAAAAACTTCACGAAAAAGCCGCCCGCTGCGGTCAAACAGCGCGCCGCCGCCGGTCAGCACCCCGCCGCAATTGATGCGGTTGAGTTCCGACGCGTGGCCGACCTTGCGGCGGATGATTTCAAAAGTCTCGCGCAAACGCTGGTCCACGATGGTTTCGAACGACGAGAGCGGAATCCGCCGCACTTTGCCGGTCGAACTCGGGAAATCGACGTAGTCGCTGCGGTCGTGCATCAGTTGCGAAAGCGTGCCGCCCTCAACGAGTTTGCGGCAACTCTCAATCGGCAGATCAAGCCCGATCGAGAGGTCGTTGAGCACGTGGTCGAAGCCGACCTGGAGCATGCCGCTGGCGATGGTGCCGTTGTTGAACTCCATCACATACTCGGTCACTCCGGCGCCGAAGTCGATCAGGAGCACTCCGCCCTCACGCTCCTCCTCGGTCAGCACCCCGACCCCGGAGGCGAGCGGCGCAAAAACCATTTCGACGTTATCCTCATAGCCCGATTCGCGCACTACGGTGCGGAAGTTCTCCAGCCGGTTGGTCAGCGCATGGACGATATGGACGTGGGCGTCGAGCTTGTAGGCAGTCTGGTTGATCGGGTTGCGCAAGCGCAACCGGTCATCGATGACGAAGTACGATTCGGAGCTGTTGAGCACCGAGCGGTCGGTTTCGAGGGGGTGGATGCGGGCGTTCTGGTGCGCCTCGGCACGTTCGCTGTCAGTCACCCGCTGCTCGGAGTTCTTGATGAAAACGGTGCCGACCCCCTGATAGGAGGCGATCCCGCAGCCGGTCACCGGGATCACGATGATGCGGCTGTTGTTGAGTTCG
>JBFWIO010000327.1:0-4140 GCA_050255955.1 Victivallaceae bacterium | reverse complement strand
TTGAGTATGCGCATATAATCCCCCTCGCCGACCGCCGGACCGGGCGCGTCATCAAGAGTCATCGTCCGCTTCTCCTCGTCGAACGCCGCAACCTTGCCGCGGAAAACCGGCGCTTCGACTTGATCCTTGCCGTAAGCCATAGTGCCACCGCTGACGAAAAGACCCGCAAGCTTGCCGCTTTCGAGCGTCACCGCCCCCGCGAGCGCTTTGAATTTCAGTTCAGGATAAGCCGGAGCGGTCACCGGCCCCATGCCGTCGGAACTGATCAAAAGCTCGGTGCGTCCGCCGGTTTTGACCTCGATGATCCGGCCGTTTTCGGACTTGAGGATCGCCACCTGCCGGTCGCTCCGGGGAGTATCGGCAAAGCCCTCGAAAACCCCGCCGAAGAAATTCGCCGTGCCATCTTTGCGAAGGATCATCAGGTTCATCTTTTTGGTCGACAGGGGATCGCGGATGTCGCGGTTGCCCGGCGCTTTGGCGGTGACCAATTCGGCGTTGAAGTTCTGCGGAATCCAGTAGGCCAGCCCGACCGGGGCATTGTCCGCGTCGCGCCAGACCAGCACTTCGCCGCCCGCAACTTTGCCTGCCCTGCCATCAGTCAGATAGCTGGAGCCGGTGGCCTTGTCGAAGAGCGAAGCCGCGTCGACCGGCTCGGTCTTGAGCCCGGCGGGAAGCGTGAAGTCCTCGCCGACGCCGTGGAAAATATAGCTGTGATTTTTGCCGCCTTCGACCTCGAAGAAATCGGCGACGTAACGGTCGCCGATGCCGCGATCGACATAGAACATCGTCCGTTCGAACTTTTTCGTCTCCGCTTCGGCGACATTGGGCGCACTGCCGCGCATCACTTTAAAAACCGGATTGCGGGCCGAGAAGAGATCGCCGTCCACCCGGCGTTTCGATCCTTTGTAATGCGGCTTGCCGTCAATGATCACCGTCTGGTGGGCCATCATCGACTTGTTGAACGGGGTCATCTTGTGCTGGGCGCTCAGATAGCCGATGTCGGTGGCCAGCTCGACGCCATAGTCGAAGTAGAGAAAATTGAGCGACGCGGTGTGAACGTGATAGATGTACTGTTCGCCGTAATCAAAGAGCAGCGCGCCGCCCTTGGGCCCGTACTCGGCGCTTCGCGCGATCATCCAGCGCGGGCCGGGAAGCAGGAGGCTTTCGCGCGCCCGCCACGGCACCGTTTCCGCGCCTTTGGCGTCGATCGGGCAGAACGTGAAGAGCGATTCGACCCCGGGAAGCCCCGGCTCGTCGCCGCTGCCCAGAAACCGCAGCGCTTCGCGCGCTTCCTGCGAATCATAGAAGCGGACCGCCGACTCAAGGTGCCGCGGATAGTAACGGAAATTGGCCGGACTGTCGTTGACGCCGGGAAGAAGTTTATTCGGCATCAGCGCCGCCGTCAGCGAGGAGTAGCTCTTGCCGAGCATCGGCAGCTTGGAGGCAACGTCGAGACGGTCGAAACGGTCCTTTCGGGTATAAGCCGCCGGATCGCTGTATCCGGCCAGCGCTTCGAGGATGCGGTGCATGTAGCCGAGCGTCATTCCCTGATAGGAACAGCTGTTCTCATGCCAGAAGCCGTCGCGGTGGAACCACGTGTCCATAAAAACGCCGAGACTCTGCGGCCCCTCGACCACCCAGGCGATCATCTCGTGGTCGCCGAGCACCCGCCCGGCGTAGGCCATCCCGGCGTAACCGAAAGGCAGCGAATTGGTCAGATCCCGCCACGGCGGATAGGCGACCATCATGCGTTTGTATTCGCGAAAGAGGTCATTTTCAATTTTGACTTTGTCGGCGTCAGAGTAGACGCCGGAGCCGCGGGTGAGGTCGTAGGCGGTGACCAGCGGCACCATGTAGCGGTTGTCGCCAAGCTTCCAGCGGTAGAATTTCCCCTCGATCGGATTGCCGCCGTAATCGGCGAAATAGGTGTTGCGGAGCCGGGCCGGATATCCGGGGTAGACCTCGGCGAAGCGAAGCAAAATTTCCTTGATCTTTTCGGCATACTTGCGATCCGAAGTCAGCGCCCAGGCGGCATAGAGCGAGGGCAGTTTGTTCATCAGCGAGCTGATCCGGCGCTCGCGCATCACGCCGCTCAAAAAGTAGCGGTCGCCCTCGTTGAGCTGATCTTTTTTGCCGCGGTAATAGTTCATTTTGACCTGACGCCCGTTGGCGAGGGTGAGCGCAAACTCCTGGTCTTCGGGAAATTTATCGTTGGGGAAAACGGTTTTGCAGTCGGCGCAGACCAATTTTTCGCCGTCGTTATCGCCAAATTCGCCCCAGGCGACGTTGGAGGGCTGGCCGCAGTTGGGACAGCTGCAGGCCGAACCGGGGAGATCGGGGATCTGCCACTTGAGTTTTTCCGGGGTCAGCTTCAGCAAAGCGTCGGCCTCGGCGAAAATCTGCTTTTCCTGTTCTTTGGCCCACGGATATTCGGCGATGTTGCGCTTGGCCAGCGCGATCTGGCCGGCGGTAATCGAGAAGGGCTTGGCGGCAGGCGCGGGAACGCTCCGGTCGGCAAGGTCGAAGTTGCGGTAATGAAGTTCCGGGAGTTCCAGTTTCCCGACCGCGGCGGGGACTTTCAACTCCGGAACGATTTCGACTTTGCGGATTTCCCCCTCAAAAGTCATCGGATTGGAATTCAGCGGATAGCGACCGAGCCGGAGCGGCCCGCCGCCGGTCGGCACCATTGTTCCAATCTCTTTTTCGCCGAGCGGATGGCCGTCCTGATACAAGGTGATTTTTTTCCCGTCGAAGGTCGCCGTCAACGTGGTCCAGACCTCCGGCCGGATTTTGGCCGGCACCGTGAAGCGGTGATATTTTTTATCGGGCAACGCGATGTTGAAGCTCAGACGCTGTCCGGCATTGGGCTGGTCGGGGCCCGAAATCCACGAGAAATTCCAGCCGTTGACCGAGGTGTCGGTGCCGCGTGCCAGCATCATCTGGCGGACCCCGCTGCGAAAGGCGGAGGGCGGAATTTTGACTTCGACTTGAATCGTCAGCGCCTTGGCCGACGTAAAATCAAGCGCGGCAATATCGGAGATATCGGACGGTGCGCCGCTTTCGAAATTCCAAACCGCCCCGAAGCAACCGAGGACCGGCAGCAGCAGCGACAACCATACAGCTTTTGAGTTCATGCTTGTTTCCTTTCATACATTCCTTGCGATAAGCTAATCCATTCCTAACTCTTTTGCAATTGCTTTTTGACGATTCGGGGGTATTTTTAGATTGAAGCAAGAAAGGCGACAACATGAGCAATGAAAAAATACTGATCATCGAAGACGAAGAGGCGATTCAGGAGCTGATCCGCTACAATCTGACCCGCGACGGCTACGACCGGTTGAAAAGCTGCGAAAGCGGCGAACTCGGAGTCCGCGCCGCCAAGGAATTCGCCCCCGACCTGATCCTGCTCGACCTGATGCTTCCCGGCATCGACGGCCTGACCGTTTGCCGCAAACTCAAAGCGGACCCCGCCACCGCCTCGATCCCGATCATCATGCTGACCGCCAAAAGCGAAGAAAGCGATATCGTCATCGGCCTCGAAATGGGCGCCGACGACTACGTCCCGAAGCCCTTCAGCCCCAAAGTCCTGATTGCCCGCATCCACTCCGTGCTGCGCCGCCGCGCGGTCGCCGAAACCGAGGATAACGAAGGCATGATCCGTCGCGGTGCGCTCTACATGAACCGCGGCACCCGCGAAGCAAAACTCGCCAATGAAGCGCTCACGCTGACCTTTTCGGAATTTGAAATCCTTTTTTTCCTCGCCCGCCGTCCCGGCTGGGTCTACACCCGCAACCAGATCGTCAACGCGGTCAAGGGCGAGGACTATCCGGTCACCGAACGGGCGATCGATGTTCAGATGGTCAGTCTCCGCCGTAAACTCGGCGAATTCGGCGACATGATCGAAACCGTGCGGGGCGTCGGCTACCGCTTCATCCAGGACTGAAAACCGGGGACCGTCAAGCATTATGATGAAGCAAAACTATCTGTACTGGCTGTCGGCGATTCTGATCGTGCTCCTGCTGTTGCTGGCGGCGGTGTTCCATCATCAGTCGGTGTCGATCGAGCGGGTTTATCTCAACCAGGTCAAACAGGACTTGTCGCTGCGCACCCGGCTGATGCTGCCGCTCTGCGAATCGGTTC
>JBFWIO010000326.1:0-4156 GCA_050255955.1 Victivallaceae bacterium | reverse complement strand
GCTCAAAAAGGGCGATTCGCTCCGCTTCGCCAACTACCTCGGGCACGAGCCGGTTATGATGCGTGAACTCGCCCCGGGCGCTTATCTTGCGATGGCGGGCGGTTCCGATGGTCCGGTCCGGCTGGCGCTGACCGGCCCCTGCCGCGCCGCGGGCGTCGAATTCGACGGCGAGAGCTGCTTTGCGGGTCCCCGCGGACTGATCGCGGCCAAGGTCAAATCGCTCAAGGCGGGCGGGCTTGATCTCAAGTTCGAACAACCGCAGGACGTCAAACTCGAAGCCTCGCGGTTGCCGCCCGGATTCTTTGCCGCGCTCCGCGCCGCGGGCGAAAAGGCGGCGCTGAAGACCCCGCTGGCGCCGGAAGTCAAAACGGTCGAGCTCAAGGTAGACAAGATCGATTTCGGCAGCCGGGTCACCGCACTTGCCGCGTTCCCCGACGGCACTTTTGCCGCCGGAACCGAAAAGGGCCTGTTCCGGGTACTCGGCGCCGACGGCAAGACCCGTTTTGAGTGCCGGCCCGGTGCCGAAATCACCGCCGTTGCCGGCTTCGCGGTCAATGGCGTTATGCGTTACTTCGCCGCCGTTGCCCCGGAGAAGATTGACGGCGACGCCAAACTGCTTGCCTTTGACCCGGCGGGCAAGGAACTCTGGAGCGAAAAATTCGGCCTCTTCCAGTCCCGCAACGGCACCATCCGGACCATGTTCCCGGCCAAACTCGACAAGGACGGCTCGCCGTCGCTGATCGCCGGCAACGAGGGCTGGCACTACTTTGCCTATACGCCCGACGGCAAACTCAAGTGGAAGCGCCAGATCTACCACGGCGCCACCGCCGGTGCCGCCGCCGACCTCGACGGCGACGGTTTTGACGAAATCATCGCCGGTGCGGAGTATTATTATCATCAGCTTCTCGGGCGCGACGGCAAAGTGATTTTTCAGAAAAACACCGACCCCTGGAATTATGCGGTCGCCGCGGTCGATCTCGACGGCGACGGCAAAAAAGAGGCGCTCTGCGGCCGCAGCGACGGCCGGATTCATGTGATGACCCCGCCCGGCGGCAGCAAACTTGAGTTCGACGCGATCCCCGCCGGCGGCATTACGGCCGGCATCGTTCCCTTCGCCGGGAACGGCGGCAAATTCGCCGCCGCCACCGCCGACGGCCGGGTGGTCTTTTGCAACGGCGCGGGCAAAGTCGTCAAATCGCTCGAATTGCCCGCCGACCTCGCCGGAATCGCCGTCCGCGGGGACGAAATCATCGCCGCCGGGCTCGACGGCCGGGCGTATCTGGTCAAAGCCGACGGCTCCTGGCGCGCCGTCAAACTCGGTGCGTCCGCTCCGCTCCGCTTGCCTCCGCCCGCTCCGGCGGCGGCGGGGGCGACGGCGGCGGTTGCGGCCGGTGACGTGCTGTATCTGATCCATTGATGGTGTTTCTGCGCCATGCCGGGGGTGTCTGCGAAGAATCTTCGGCATGGCGCCGCTTTTTTTATAAAAAAGAGCGTTTTGCCGCGCGGCGGCGTTGAAAAAACGTCCATCAAGGTGTATAGTTTTGGTCGAAGTATTTTTCGTAACGGGTTTACACCTGATACATACACAAGCCATTGGAGGAAAAAATGGGCAAAAAAATGCAGACCATCGACGGGAACTACGCTGCGTCTTACGTAGCGTATGCCTTCAGCGAAGTAGCCGCGATCTACCCGATCACGCCTTCGTCGACGATGGGTGAGTACGCCGACATCTGGGCCAGCCAGGGTCTCAAGAACATGTTCGGCGAAAAAGTCGAAATTGCCGAAATGCAGTCCGAAGCCGGCGCCGCCGGTGCGGTTCACGGTTCGCTCTCGGCGGGCGCCTTGACCACCACGTACACCGCGTCCCAGGGATTGTTGCTGATGATCCCCAATATGTACAAGATCGCCGGTGAAATGCTCCCGACCGTGTTCCACGTCTCCGCCCGCGCTCTGGCCGCCCAGTCGCTCTCGATTTTCGGCGACCACTCCGACGTGATGAGCTGCCGCGCCACCGGTTACGCGATGACTTCGGCCGCCTCGATCCAGGAAACCCACGACCTCGCGCTGGTCGCCCACCTCGCGACCCTCGAAAGCGAAATTCCGTTCCTCGCCTTCTTCGACGGTTTCCGCACCTCCCATGAAATTCAGAAGGTCGAGTTGCTCGACTATGCCGATATGAAAGCGATGCTCGACCCCAAATATGTCGAGCGTTTCCGCGCCCGCGCCCTCCGTCCCGATGCGCCGTATGCCAAAATGGCCGCGCAGAACGCCGACGTCTACTTCCAGGGCCGCGAAACCACCAACAATCAGTACGCCGCGCTCCCCGGCATCGTCCAGAAATACATGGATATCGTCGGCAAAGCCACCGGCCGCAGCTACAAGCTGTTTGACTACGTCGGCGCCGCCGATGCCGAACACGTGATCGTCGCGATGGGCTCGGCCTGCGAAACCATCGAAGAAACCGTCGAACACCTCGTCGCCAAGGGCAAGAAGGTCGGCCTGGTCAAAGTCCGGCTCTATCGTCCCTTTGACGCCAAGGCCCTCGCCGCCGCGCTGCCGAAGTCGGTCAAATCGATCGCGGTGCTCGACCGCTGCAAGGAACCCGGCAGCCTCGGCGAACCGCTGTTCCTCGACATCCAGTCGTCGCTCGCCGGCAGCCCGATCAAGGTGATCGGCGGCCGTTTCGGTCTGGCCAGCAAGGAATTCACGCCGTCGATGGTCAATGCGATCTACAAGCACCTTGCCGGCAAATGCACCCACAACTTCACCGTCGGGATCAACGACGACGTCACTCATCTCTCGCTGCCGATCACGGAAGTTCTGCACACCGAGCCGGAAGACGCCACCGCCTGCATGTTCTGGGGCCTCGGCGCGGACGGCACGGTCGGTTCCAACAAGAACTCGATCAAGATCATCGGCGACAATACCAACAAATACGTCCAGGCCTACTTCGTCTACGACTCCAAGAAGTCCGGCGGGATCACCATCTCCCACCTCCGCTTCGGCAACAGCCCGATCAAGTCGCAGTACATTGTGACCAGCCCGAACTTCGTGGCCTGTCACAACGAAGCCTACATCGGCCGCTACGACATGCTCGCCGGGATCAAGGAAGGCGGGACTTTCCTCCTCAACACCACGCTGCCGCCGGAAGAAGTTTTCAACTCCTTCACCCGCGACATGCAGGAAGTCATCATCGCCAAGAAGATCAAGGTTTACGCGATCGACGCGCTGAAGATTTCGATGGACGCCGGTCTCGGCGCCCGCATCAACACCGTGATGCAGGTCTGCTTCTTCAAGCTCGCCAACATCATTCCGCAGGAAGAAGCGATCGGCTATATCAAGAAAGCGATCGAAAAGACCTTCAAGAAAAAGGGTGACGAAGTCGTCGCCAAGAATATCAAGTGCGTTGACAACGCGCTTGCCGGCCTCCACGCGATCACGGTTCCGGCCGCCATCACCAAGAGCTTCGTGCCCCCGGTGCTGATCGCCGACGACGCGGGCGACTTCGCGGTCAAGCTCCTCAAGCCGATCCTTCACCAGAAGGGCGACGACATCCCGGTTTCGGCGATGTCCTACGACGGCTCGATGCCGATTGCGACCAGCTGCCTCGAAAAGCGCGGCATCGCTCCGGCGGTTCCCAAGTGGGATTCGGCCAAGTGCATCCAGTGCAACCAGTGCGTGATGGCCTGTCCGCACGCCGCGATCCGCGCCAAGCTGATCAAGGCCGACGACCTCGCCAAGAAACCGGCGAATTTCAACACTGTCGATGCCAAGGGCGTCAAGGTGCCCGGTCTTCAGTACCGGATTCAGGTGTACTGCGAAGATTGTACCGGCTGCGGTGTTTGTATCGAAACCTGCCCGGCCAAGGAAAAGGCGCTGGCTTTCAGCCCGCTGCATGACGAACGCGCCGCGGGTCAGGTCGAGAACGCCAAGTTCTTTGACGACCTTCCGGACAACGAACTCGGCGGCACTTCCGAAGCCACCGTCAAGGGTTCGCAGTTCCTCAAGCCCTACTTCGAATTCTCCGGCGCCTGCGCCGGTTGCGGCGAAACCCCGTATGTCAAGCTGGTTTCCCAGCTCTACGGAAACCGCATGATCGTCGCCAACGCCACCGGCTGTTCGTCGATCTACGGCGGTTCTTTCCCGTCGCTGCCGT
>JBFWIO010000325.1:0-4156 GCA_050255955.1 Victivallaceae bacterium | reverse complement strand
ATACGGAGCGTGAACTTTCGCTGTTGATCGGGAAAACCCCGGTCACGTTGCGAAAGTGGAGGCAGCAGGGGTTCGGGCCGCGATTTGTCAAAGTCGGCGGCGGAGTCAGGTACCGGAAAGCGGCGGTGGAGAGTTTCCTCGCCGGACGTGAATACAACAGCACCGGGGAAGCAAAGGAAGCGAGGAATAACGGATGAGCGAAATTACCATCAGCACCAAAGTCGCTACCATCGGCGGCGAGACCGTCAACGCAGTCAATGCCCGCGAGTTGTGGAAATTTCTTGAAAGCAAGCAGGAGTTTTCCAATTGGATTCAGAGCCGCATCAAAAAATTTGGTTTTTCGGAGGGTATCGACTTTGCCGTTGACAAAATTATCAACGGCAAAAATGCCGGACAGTTTACTCCGACCGAATATATCGTTTCGCTTGACATGGCGAAAGAGCTGGCGATGGTCGAGAACAACGCCAAAGGGCGGCAAGCTCGGTTGTATTTCATCGAGGTTGAGAAGCGGGCGCGGGCGGCGGCGATGGACCCGATGGCGCTGGCTGACGCGGTGGTCGAACGGGCGGTCGCCCGGGTCGCGAAGTTTGCCGCCGACAACGCTCGGCTTGAGGCCGAAAATCGCATTATGCGTAATTTTATGCCGACCAGCAAGGCCGGAGAGATTGCCGACAATGGCCAGCCGAAAACGCAGTTTCGGCGCGGGTATTATACCAGCGGCAAGGGGCGTCCGGTTTCGATGCTGATCGAACATCAGGAACTGCCTGGGCTGTTTGAGGAGTTTGAGCTGGTCCGTGTCAATCAGTCGTTTCGGGGGTGATCATGTCTGATTTTAAATTTATTTCGGCTGAAATTCCTCGGTCTGGCGAGGAATTTGTTTCTGAAAATGGGAAATGGTCGTTGGCAATCAAGAAATCTTTCGGCAATAAAAAAGCTGTTTTCTTAAACAATAAGGCAACTTGCATGATGTATGTTTGCGGCAGTTTTTTTTGTGAAGAACAAAATTTTGATCAAGAAGCTGCCATTATTGAAGCTGCTAAGAGTTTAATTGCGGAAAGCGAAAAAGCGGTTTATGCGCTTTTGGCACAAATCGAGGACATCAAAAACGAGTTTAATATACGGTAATCTTGGGGGTGATCATGGATGTTTTTCGGGAGCCTCCGCAGGGCGGGAGATTGTGGCTGACGCGGCCGCCGGCGAAAGCGGTGCGGCGGACGTGGCTGGAGCGGGCAATTCAATGGGCGAAACAGATTTTCGGGGTGTGATATGAATTTTGAAGCGATGTTGGCGCGGGCGGAGTTTCTGCGGGGCGAGATCGAGGCGGCCGAGCTCTCGTACTGGACGTTTGGTTTTTCCAAATGGACCGATACCGAGTATGATGCGATGGTGCGCGAGTGGCAACGGCTGACCGGAGCCGATCATCGCGGGGTTTTCGCCCCGGTGGTGCTCTCGACGCAGCGGGTAATGCACACCCGGCCGATGCTGTCGATGCAAAAGGCTTTTTCGGCGGTCGAGGTCGAATGCTGGGCGCGTTCGCTCGGGGCTAAACAACTGATGGCGATGCCGAAATACGACGGATGCGCGCTCGTCAAATACCTAGACGGCACCGTAGCCACTCACGGTAACGGATTCTGCGGGCTCCGGGTCTCCGACGCCGAGATCACGTTTGCCCGCAACGAGCGGCCCGGATACGGCGAAATGATCATCGATCACAACGCCTACTACAGCAATTGGAAGAATGCCTACAAATCCCCCCGCGCCGCGGTTTCCGCAGCGCTCAACTGCAAAAATCAATCCGAGCTCAAACGCCAACTCCTCGCCGACTGCCAATTCGCCCGATATGACGCGATTTCGCTTGCGGTCAAGCCGGACGCGGAGCATATCGCCGAGGCGTTCGATTCGATGTTTGAGTATGGCGACATCTACCCGATGGACGGCGTGGTATTCCGCGTCGCCGACGCCGGATTTTTTGAGCGGCTCAGCCACAACGGGAAATACTGGATCGGGCAAATTGCACTCAAGAGCAAACTCAGCAGGGAGAACTGAAAAATGATGGGACGATATGAATTTGAACGGATGCGCCGGCGGCGGCTGGCGGCGGAGGCGATTTGCGCGGACGTGGTCGGATCCGGAGAACAGGAATTGAACCACGAGGAAGCGGCGCGGAAATTGGGGATGCGGGATGCAAAAACGCTGAAAAACCTTGCCGACCGCGGCGAAGCGCCGTTTCACATGGTCGGACGGCGGCGGGTGTTTTTTCTCTCCGAACTCCAGGGGTGGTATCGCGAGTTCGTTCAGCCGGGGGTTCGGAAATGCTGACGGCGCGCGACATTGTCTATTTATCCGGGCCGATGACTGGACATCCGGGGCTCAACCGGGACGAGTTTTACCGGGCGGCGGAGGCGATCGAGGAGCGGTACGGGTGCAACGTGATCAATCCGGCCAATCTGGAGTTTCTGATGGGAGAGGGACGGAAATACGAACATTTGATGGAGGTCGATTTGGCGCTGGTTCGGACGTCTACCGCGCTGGTGTCGATGCCGGAGCCGATACGGTTTTCCACCGGCGCGCTGCGGGAGCGGGCCCAGGCGCGGGAATGCGGGATTAAAATTTTGCAGCTTGAGGAGGTTTTGCCATCATGGGGAGCATAACCGAACATTGTGCCGAGATTGACGCGGCGGCGATTGATGATCAGTTCCGGCGCGGGCTCCGGATACGGCTGGGGAAACGTCTTGATTCGGCGGTGCGCGGGTTCGCATTTTTCCACGAGCGGAAGATTTGCGACGTGATGCGGGAACTGATTACCCTTGCGCGAGCTGAAAAATCTGTGGATTTTTACGAGATTTCGCGCAATCTCCACAGCTATGCGTCGTCCCCTGAAATCAATGTCCCTTTTTTTGCATTTGGTCCGGGGGAATCTCTCGACTGGGTGCGCGGGGTGGTCGAACATTATCGCATGCGGCTCGTCATCACTCCGGAAATGCGGGCGAAACGGATCGCGGAACTGGACCAGCAGATCGAACTCCTGATGAGCCGATACTCCGGACTGGAATATATCAGCGTAGCGGAGGAGTGAGTAAATGCGAATGGGCCTTTACGGATGGACGACCGTCGCCGGAAAGCGCTACAGCGTTCTCGCTTTGAGTGCGCTGGCGGCGTTTCTCAATGGGCGGTGTTGCACGTCGGAACTGCGGAAGATCGAGGACGGAGTACGTCGGCAGGAACGGACAAAATATGAGTGGAATAAAATGCGGAGGAAGTCAAAATGATTTGCTATTTGGTGTATTTGCTGGTGCCGAAAATGTTCAATATGCCGAATGATGCTGTTTTTCGTGATTCGATGGCGCTTCTCGGATCGTTTGAGTTGCTGATTGAGATTGCCGCCTTGCTCGTTGCTATTGTTGCGGCAATCTGGGCGCTGATTGTGGCGTGGTGGGTTGATCATGAAGTGCGATGATCAATTGGAATATTCGGCTGGCGCGGTGGCGTTCTGCGTCGCGGTGGCGGTGGTGGTTCTGGTGGTGGCGGTGGGGATGATGATGAAAACAATCGGGGAGTAAGATGGATTACCAAGAGTTTATCAAAAATAAGGTCGCTATCGCTGAAATTTTCGGTTTTGACGTTTCAGACGATGAGTTGCCGGCGGCCTTGAAGCCGCACCAGCGCGATATTGTCCGCTGGGCGCTCCGGGGCGGGTGCCGGGCGATTTTCGCGGCGTTCGGCCTCGGAAAAACGATCATGCAGCTCGCAATCGCCGACGTCATCGCCAAGCGCAATCCGGGCCGCAAAACGTTGATCGTTTGCCCGCTCGGGGTCAAGCAGGAGTTCGCCAGGGATGCCCGAAACTTTTTCGGCATTGAGCTCGTTTATGTCCGCAATAATGCCGAAGCCGCCGCGGTCGATACTCCGTATTGCATCACCAATTATGAGCGGGTCCGGGATGGCCAGCTTGATCCGGCGCAGTTTATCTCGGTTTCACTCGATGAAGCTTCGATTTTGCGCGGCTTCGGCACGAAAACCTTTCAAGAGTTTTTGCCGCTCTGCGTCGACGTCAAGTACAAGTTCGTCGCCACGGCCACGCCGTCGCCAAACGAGATCAAAGAGCTGATCCACTATGCCGGGTTCTTGGGAGTGATGGATACCGGCGAGGCCCTGA
>JBFWIO010000324.1:0-4176 GCA_050255955.1 Victivallaceae bacterium | reverse complement strand
GCCGCCGGTGATCATGCTGTTCATTCCCGCGAGCATCAGCAGCCCCTGAAAGTCCTTCATCGCGGTCTCGCGTCCGGCGGCGAATTTGAGGCTTTTGGCCGGGTTGACCAGCCGGAAGACCGCGAATGATTTGGCCACTTCGGCGGGCTCCATGACCGGCAGGTATTCAAGCGGCGTACCCTTGATCGGCAACAGCACGTTGAGCGGGATGCCCTCGACGTCGAGTTCGCGGCAGGCGAACGCCATTTTGACCCGGTCGGCGCGGCTTTCGCCGAGGCCGAAAATGCCGCCGCAGCAGATTGAGACGCCGTATTTCTGGAGCGACTTGATGGTGGCGATCTTCTCCTCGACCGAGTGGGTGTTTGAGATCAGTTCGCTGTAGCGCGCGGGATTGGTCTGGAGATTCATGTTGTAACGCCACGCGCCGTGCCCGGCAAGCTGCCGCGCGGTTTCGTCGGAGAGAATGCCGATCGAAACGCAGATGTTAAGGTCCGGGAATTCGGCGCGCAAGGCGTCCATGCACGCGAGGATCTTCCGGAACTCCGCGTCCGGCTCGGCGTAGCCCCAACCGCTGGTGACGATGCCGCAGGTGCGGATGCCCGCCTCGTAAACCTTGCGGGCGCTCTCGACGATCGCGGCGGGCTCCAGGAGTTCGTAGGTTTCGATCCCGGTCTGGTGGTGTCCCGACTGGGCGCAGAAGCGGCAGTTCTGCGAGCACACCCCGGATTTGGCGTTGACGATCGAGCAGGGCACGATTTCCGGTGCAAATTTATCGCGCACTTTGTTGGCGAGCGAAACCAGATCGAGGATGTCGCTATTGTCAAGTTCAATGAGTTCAAGCGCTTCTTTTTCGCTCAACTCCTGACCGTCAAGGACCTTATACGCGTTGACGATTGCCGGATGGATCTTCATGGTTTCCCTTTCCGGAAGTGCGCGCAGGCGCCGCGCGCTTCCCAATTGATGGTTTCTCCGATTGCAAGCCGTTGCCAATGGCGGCAGTCGTTTGAGCAATGTTTTCACCCGTCCACCCCATCGATCAGGCCGCCCCCGAGCACCCGGCCGGCAGCGCCGTAGAGTACCGCCGACTGGCCCCGGGCGGGGGCGAAGAGACTCTCTCCGGCCTCGATTTGAAAGCCATCTTCCGAGGCGCGGAGGATGGTCGCCCGCAAGGGTTTCCCGGCGGAGCGGATTTTGAGCCCGACTTGAGTTCCCGCGGCGGGGATGGGGGCGAGGTAGTTGCAACTGACCGCCGTCAGGCGGTGGCGGCGGGTCGATTCCACCGGGCCGACCACCACTTGATTGCGGCAGGCGTCAAGCTCGATCACATAGAGCGGGTGTTTGGCGGCGATGCCGAGCCCCTTGCGCTGGCCGATGGTATAGTGCCAGAAGCCGGCGTGAACGCCGAGAACATTGCCCGCCGTATCAACGATGTTCCCCCGCCGGTCCGGGGTGGCGAGTAGTTCGGTGTGGTCGCCGCTGTAGAAATCCTGGCTGTCCGGCTTGTCGCAAACGGCGAGTCCGAACTTCGCCGCCGCCGCACGGACATCGCTTTTGCACATGGTTCCGAGCGGAAAAAGCAGGTTCTCCAGTTGCCGCTTCGGCAGCCGGTAGAGGAAGTACGATTGATCCTTGGCCGGATCGGCCCCCGCAAAAAGGCCCGCGCCGTCATTGGTTTCGGCGATCCGGGCGTAGTGCCCGGTTGCGAAGCGCTCGAAGTCGAGCCCGGAACGGCGGGCGAGATCGGGGAGAACGCCGAACTTCATCAGCGCATTGCAGCGGACGCAAGGATTGGGCGTGCGCCCGGCAAGATACTCGGCGCGAAAATACTCAAGCACCGCGCTTTGGTATTCGTCGGCGCAGTCAAAGACGTGAAAAGGAATATCAAGTTGACGGCAGATGCCGGCCGCGATCCGGATATCCTCCTCCTCGCCGGGGCCGAAGCAGGCGTCGCGGTCGCCGCCGCGATATTTGCCGCCGCGCCAGATTTTCATGGTGATGCCGACGACTTCGTGCCCGGCCTCCCGGAGCAAAGCCGCGGTCACCGCCGAATCGACACCGCCGGAGAGTCCGACTGCTATTTTCATTTTTGCCTTCATGATTTGGAAGTCGAACTTTCCGGACGGGTTGAAGCTCAAGTTGATCAGATCAGATCAAGGGCGTCGTCGAGCGCGCCGGTGATGTCGTCGATGTGCTCGATCCCGATTGACAGCCGGATCAGCTCCGGCGCGAGGCCGCCCTTGCGCTGATCCTCGTCGGAGAGCTGCGAATGGGTGGTGCTGGCCGGGTGGATGATCAGGCTCTTGGCGTCGCCGACATTGGCGAGCTGGCTGAAGAGCTCGATGTTGTCCACCAGTTTGCGCGCCTCCACGCTGCCGCCTTTGACCCCGAAAACCACCATGCCGCCGGCTCCGCCGGGAAGATACTTCGCCGCCAGTTCGTTGCCGGGAAGGCCGGGGTATCTGACCCAGGCCACCTTGGGATGGTTGCTGAGGTGCAAGGCGACTTTGAGCGCGTTTTCGCTGTGGCGCGCGACGCGCAGCGGCAGCGACTCGACGCCCTGGAGGAAAATCCATGCCGCGTCGGGGGCGAGGGTCGGCCCCTGGTTGCGCAACCCGACCGTCCGCAGCCGGAGGATGAAAGCAAGGTGCCTGAGTTCGCCGAGATCATGCGCGAAACGCAAACCGTGATAGCCGCGGTCGGGTTCGTTGAACAGCGCGAACTTGGGGTCGCTCCAGTCAAAGTTGCCCGCGTCGATCACCGCGCCGCCGATGCCGGTGCCGTGGCCGCCGATCCATTTGGAGAGCGAATGAATGACGATATTGGCCCCGTGCTCGATCGGCCGAAGCAAGGTCGGCGGGGTGAAGGTCGAATCGACCACCAGCGGCAGATGGTGTTTCTTCGCCACTTTGGCGTAGCCTGCGATGTCGGAGACTTCGAGCGCCGGATTGCCGATGGTTTCGATGAAGATCGCCCGGGTTTTCGCATTGATCGCGGCTTCGACGGCGGCGAAGTCGTTGACCGGGGTGAAGCGGACGGTGATCCCGTTCTGGGGCAGGATCGCGTCGAACTGGGTGTAGGTGCCGCCGTAGAGGTTGTTGGCCGCGACGATCTCGTCGCCCGCCTTGGCGAGGTTGGTGATGGCGAAGTAAATCGCCGCGGTGCCGCTCGACAGCGTCAGGGCGGCGGCGCCGCCCTCAAGCGCCGCGAGGCGTTTCTCCAAAACATCGTTGGTGGGGTTCATCAAGCGGGCGTAGATGTTGCCGAATTCCTTGAGCGCAAAGAGATTGGCGGCGTGCTCGGTGCTCTTGAAGTTGAATGCGGTGGTGCGGTAGACCGGCACCGCGCGGCTGAGGGTGGCCGGATCGGGGTTCTCCTGACCGGCGTGGATGGCGATGGTTTCAAGATGGTATTGACGTTTGCTCATGGGTGTATTCCTTGCTGAATTGGGAAGTTAATTTTCGAAAAGCCAGGTCGAGAGGTAGCGTTCGCCGCTGTCGGGCAGCAGAACCACGATTCTCTTGCCGTTGAATTCTTCGCGTTTGCCAAGTTCCAGGGCGGCGAAGAGCGCGGCGCCGGAGGAGATGCCGATCAGCAGTCCTTCCAGCCGGGCCGCTTCGCGGGCGGTGCGCCCGGCGTCATCGGCGGAAACCGCGATGATTTCGTCGATCAAGCCGGCGTTGAGCACGCCGGGGACGAAGCCCGCGCCGATTCCCTGAATTTTGTGCGGGCCGGGCTTGCCGCCGGAGAGGACCGGACTGGCGTCCGGCTCGACCGCGATGATTTTGATCCCGGGGTTGCGCTCTTTGAGGAATTCGCCGACTCCGGTCAGGGTGCCGCCGGTGCCGACTCCGGCGACGAAGGCGTCAACGCGCCCGCCCGTATCACGCCAGATTTCCGCGGCGGTGGTCAGGCGGTGGAATTCCGGATTGGCCGGATTCTCAAACTGCTGGGGGATGAACGATCCCGGCGTGGCGGCGTGGAGTTCGAGCGCTTTGGCGATCGCTCCCTTCATCCCCGCCGCGCCGTCGGTCAGCACCAGTTCGGCTCCGTAGGCGGCGAGGAGTTTGCGGCGCTCGATGCTCATGGTTTCGGGCATGGTGAGCACCAGGCGGTACCCTTTGACCGCCGCCACCAGCGCGAGGCCGATTCCGGTGTTGCCGCTGGTCGGTTCGATGA
>JBFWIO010000323.1:0-4177 GCA_050255955.1 Victivallaceae bacterium | reverse complement strand
GCGAGGGCGCACTGCCGAATTCGGCGGCGAATAGACAGGGCGCCATGAGCCAGAAACACCATAACTATTTCATACTGTCTCCCAAGGGTCGGAACCGTATCAAAAAAGCGGCCGCCACGTCTCAGCCTTGGAGGGGGGGGATGGCCAAAACGGTGACGACCGCAAAACTCTTTTCTAACAACAAAGCCTAATTTAGCACGTCATTTTCTTTTGTCAAATCTTTTTTCAAAAAAAATGATTCGATTGCATGATAAACCGCCGGAATGAAGAAAAGGGTGACCAGTGTCGAGCTGGTAAGCCCGCCGATGACCGCACGCGCCAGCGGCGCCTGCATCTCGCCGCCGTCGCCAAGTCCGAGCGCCAGCGGCAGCAATCCGAGCACCGTGGTCAACGTGGTCATCATAATCGGACGCAACCGCCGCCGGCCGGCTTCGCGGACCGCCTCGTCGAGTTTCATGCCGTCGCGCCGGCGCAGCAGATTGGCGGTGTCGACCAGGAGAATCGCGTTGTTGACCACGATCCCGGCCAGCATGATGCAGCCGATAAAACTCTGCATGTTGAAGGTGGTGTCGGTCAAAATCAAAGTTACGATCACCCCGATCCCCGCCAGCGGCACCGACAGCATCACCACCAACGGATCGCGCAGCGACTCAAACTGGCAGGCCATCACCATATAGACCAGCACCAGCGCCAGGACAAAAGCGATCCCGAGCTCGATAAACGCATCCTGCTGATCTTCGTAATCACCGACAAAAGAGTAGGAGAAACCATAGGGCATCGGCAGTTCCTTGAGCTTTTCATTGATGTCGCGCACCACCGACCCCATGTCGCGGCCGAAAATATTGACCCCGATGGTCAAGATGCGTTCCTGATTTTTCCGCTCGATCGCCACCGGACCCGAAACCCGGCGGTAGTCGATCAGATTGCGCAACACCACCCGGTTGCCGTCCTTGTTGCGGACCGAGAGGTCGAGGACCTGGTCGAGGGTCATCAAATCGGCGTTCTTGACTTTGACCAGAATGGTGTATTCGTCGCCGCCTTCGCGGAATTTACCGGCTTCGGAACCGGCGAGGATGGTGCGCAACGTGTCGGCGATCTCCTTGACCGAAACCCGAAGATCATCGGCTTTGCGGCGGTCGATGACCAGGCGGTCTTCGGGAGTGCCGAGGTCGCGACTGAGTTTGGCGTCGGTGACGCCGGGCACGGTCACCGCGATTTTCAGGATCGATTCGGCCAGCGCGGCGGCGGTGTCAAAGTCGTAGCCGCGCAGGTCGATCGCGATCGATTCGCCCGAGCCCGCGCCGATCATCCGCGAAAACATCCCGGTCCCGGTGCGGGCGCGAAAGGTTGCTCCGGGGATGTTCTTGAGTTTTTTGTCGAGCGTCTTGGCGATTTCCTCGTCCGAGCGGGTGCGTTGAGTCCGGGACTTGAGGCGAATGATGTAAGTCGCCTTGTGCCCGCCGTCGGCGCGCCAGCTCGAGGATCCGGCAAAGGTCAGCCGTCCGGTCATGTCGTTGCCGACTTCGCGGTTGATCAGCTCCTCGGTGGACTGAACCACTTCGTTGACCACTTCGGCGCTGGTGCCGACCGCGGTTTCGAGATAGACGCGGACTTCGTTTTCGTCGGTTTTGGGCATCAGCTCGGAGCCGATGTAGTAGGCCGGGAAAATCAGCGCCGCCATCAGGAGGATCGCTCCCAGGACAAAAAACAGCCGGTTGTGAAGGACATTTTCGAGCAGCGACGCGTAGAAGCCGTCCAACTCACTCTGGGCGCGGTCGCATTTGTCAAGCATATTTTTGATCCAGCCTTTGCGGCGGTGGCTGTCGGAATAGCGGAACAAACGGGAAGACAGCATCGGCACCACGGTGATCGCCACCACCAGCGAACAGCCCAGCGAAAAGGTCACCACCGCCGAAAACTGCCGGAACATGATCCCCGCCATCTCCTGCATGAAGAGCATCGGCAAAAACACCGCCAGCGTGGTCAATGTGCTGGCGATGATCGCCGCGGTGACTTCGTTGGTTCCCTGAATTGCGGCCGCGCGCGGTTCCATTCCCTCATCGTGAAGCCGGGTAATGTTTTCCAGCACCACAATCGAGTTGTCCACCAGCATCCCGATCCCCAGCGCCAGCCCGCCCATGGTCATGATGTTGAACGTGAAGCCGCAGAAGTAGACCAGCGCGAAAGTCGCGATGATCGACATCGGAATACTGACCGCAATCACCAGTGTGCTGCCGAAATTGCGCAGAAAAAGCAGCAGCACCAGAATCGCCAACAAACCGCCCGATACCGCCGAATCGGTAACCCCGCTCAAGGACCGCTTGATGTAGTCGGCCGAGTTCATCAGCGGTTGAAGCTCCAGCTGTTTGCGGTAATCAAGGTTGATTTTTTCGATCTCCTTGAGCACGCGCTCGGAGATATCGACGGTATTGGCCCCGGACTGCTTGTAGATTTCCATCATGATCCCGGGCTTGCCGTTGACCCGGACGAAACGGGTGACTTTGGCATGGGTGTCCTCGACGGTGGCGACGTCGCGAATGCGGATTTTTTCGCCGTTCTTGTCGATGCCGATCACCGTATCGCGAAGCTCGTCGAGCGATGCGAAGGTGCCGGGGGTCCGGACCCGGACTTCGAGGCGACCCTCGCGGACGTTGCCGGCGGGGGTGGTGACGTTGGAGAGCTTGATCTTGTTGAGGACGTCCTCGAGCGGGATATTGAGCGTCCGCGCCTTGTCGACGTCAAAAAGCACCTGGATTTCGCGGATGTAACCGCCGCCGACCGCGGTCGAGGCGACGCCGTCGACGCGTTCGAGCCGGTACTGGATCTGGTCCTCAAGAATCCGGCGGGCATCCAATAGATCGATGTCGGTCGCCACCCCGATTCGCATGATCGGCATCGCTGCCGAGTCAAACTTGCGGATCCGCGGCCGTTCGACTTCGTCCGGCAGGCCTGGGAGAACCTGATCGAGTTTGTCACGGACGTCGGAGCTGGCTTCGTCGAGATTGGTTCCCCAGTTGAAGCTGACCCGGACCGAGCTGATCCCCTCGGTAGAGGTGCTGGTCACTTCCTTGACACCGGGCACCGCGCTCATCGCCGACTCGATCGGGCGGGAGATCAGCTCCTCGACCTCCTCCGGACTGGCGTCCTCATATTCACTGGAAATGGTGAGCGCCGGAAAGGTGATGTCGGGCATCAGATCAACCGGAAGATACCGGAGTCCGATCCCCCCCAGGATCAAAACGATGCACGACAGCATCGAAACGAAGATCGGACGGTTGACGGAAAATTCGGACAAACTCATTTCTTCACCGCCGGGGTCTGGTTTTCCAGAATCGAAACGGCAGGGGCCGCGGTCTTGAATTCATCCGGCACGATCACTTCGGACCCGTGGGTCAAGAGGTGGTTGCCGAGGGTGATTACCGGGCTGGTCAAGGGCGGGTTGCTGATGATTTCGACCATGTCTTCGACCACGATGCCGGTCTGGACTTCGGTGAAAAAGGCCTTGCCGTCGCCGGGGCTCAGGCGGTACACGCCGAATTTGCCGTTGCGCTTGACCACTGCGCTGCGTGGTACGACGGTGGCGTTCTGCCGTTTGGCGAACTCAAGGTGAACCCGGACGAACATCCCGGGTTTGAGTTCAAATTCGGGATTGGGAATTTCCAGCAGCACGGTTGCCTGGCGGGAACTTTCCGCCAGCAGTTTGGAGATTTTGGCGACTTCTCCCCTGAACACCTTGCCGGGAAAGGCGTCGGTGGTGATTTCGGCCTGCTGGCCGACGCTCAAAAAGGGATAGTCCCGCTCGATGACATTGATGGCCGCTTTCAGCCGGTCGATTTCGAGAATGCTGACGATCGGCTGGTTGACTTGCAGCAACGCGCCTTCATCGACAAAACGCTCGCCGACGAAACGCGGCGGCTTGTTCTGCGGCCAATCGGCCCGGATAATGGTGTCCGAGAGTTTGATGCGGGCGTTTTCCAGCACCGCTTCGGCGCGTTTGACTTCGGCGCGCTTCATCAACACGGCGGCTTTTTGCACCGAGAAAGCGGTCTGGGCCGATTCAAACTGGGCCCGTGAGCCGATCTGTTTGTTGAGCAAAGTCTCCTGGCGTTCGAATTCCTGCTGCCGGAGCGACAGCACCACTTCGGCCTCCTTGAGCTGGGCATTAGCCACTTCGAGG